>JANQIZ010000283.1 GCA_028281895.1 Dehalococcoidia bacterium | reverse complement strand
CGACTTCGTCAGATCGATCAGTGTTCGCGCCAGTTTGGGATTCCAAATAGAGCTGTACAGCCCGGTTGACAGCAAAGAGCAGATTGTATTGCTGACCCGCTGAACGGGCAACGCGGCATCGCTCAGCCTAGAAATCCGGTTCCATGCTCACATGCAGACGGCCAATCGGCCCGCGGTCGTCGGCATACCACAGCACGTTGTCTTTGATGGTCATGCCATGTACCTGCACCGGGTCTGGCACGCGGAAGGCGTCGTAACAGCGACCGTCTTCAACCCGATGCCTGCTGACAGTGCCCATCGACGTATCGGCGACCCACATCGTGCCCTCTTCCTCAGCCCATGCGATGCCATGCACCCGGAAGCCCGGTGCCTTGAAGCGGTGCACCTCTTTCCACGTCGCCACTTCGACCACATGTATGAACTGCGATGGCGGCGATGCGATGTAGATGTGGCCGTCTTTCCATTCCAGGCCATGATCGCCGGTCGGCTCCGACTTTCGTCCGGCGTCGGCGTCGAGATGTTCGCGCGTGGCGTTGATGCCAGCGCCCGGCGACTTGTACCGCTCAATCGTCTTGCCGGTCTCGATGTCGCAGCAGACGATCTCGCAACTGTAGGTTGACGCAATCCACAGCATCCCGTCGCCGATAGTGATGCCGCTTGAGTGAATGGTCTCCGTTGGCATCTCCTTCAGCGTCGCGCCCGTCTGCCAGTCCAACTTGTAGACGTTGTTGTTGCCCTGGTCGATGTACCAGAGGCCGTCATCCGCCGCCTGCAGGCCGTTTGGCTTTGGGCCTGGCGAAACAAACATCTGGACCGGAGTAGCGACTTTGTGCGGCATGTCGAAGGTTTCCTGTGGCTGCGGTGAGGGTAAAGGTCAGGAGGGTGCGAGGCGCGGCGGTAGTGTAACCCGCCGTGCCCGAGTGCCAGGTCCTAAACCGCGGGCACTGACTCCATCGCCTTCGCCACCTCTTCCTCCGGGTACGCGTAATCAACCATCTCGCCTGAGAAGTACTGCTCATACGCCGTCATGTCGAAGTTGCCGTGGCCGCAGAGGTGGAACAGGATCGTCTTCGCTTCTCCCGACTCCTTGCAGGCAAGCGCCTCGTCGATAGCAGCGCGAATGGCGTGTGAAGGCTCAGGCGCAGGGATGATCCCCTCTGTCCGAGCGAACTGCACCGCAGCATCGAACACCGTTTTCTGGTGGTAGGCGCGAGGCTCGATCAGGTTGTTGGCGACCATCAGGCTCACCAGCGGCGCCATTCCGTGGTAGCGCAGACCGCCAGCGTGAATCGGGTT
Source organism: Dehalococcoidia bacterium (assembly GCA_028281895.1). Taxonomy (GTDB): domain Bacteria; phylum Chloroflexota; class Dehalococcoidia; order Lucifugimonadales; family Lucifugimonadaceae; genus JAJCYX01. The sequence goes on along the minus strand of JANQIZ010000283.1, from coordinate 17,959 downwards.
CGGCACAAACGTGTGGCCAAGCGTGTGCATCTTCATCAGAGGCGTCATGCCAGCCGTGTCGCCAAAGTCGTAAGCGAACTTTCCACGCGTCAGCGAAGGCGAAGCCTCGGGCTCGACCGCGATGAAGCGTGTATTCCTGCCATTGAGACGCTCAGGCACGAACGGGAACGTGATGCCTGCGAAGTTCGATCCGCCGCCTGTGCAGCCGATCACCATGTCTGGATAGGCATCAGCCATCTCCATCTGCTTGATCGCCTCCTGACCGATCACCGTCTGGTGCATCAGAACGTGGTTCAGCACGCTGCCAAGCGAATACTTCGTGTCGTCTCGCGTCGCGGCGTCTTCGACCGCCTCGGAGATGGCGATACCGAGGCTGCCGGGTGAGTTCGGGTCAGCATCGAGAATGGCGCGGCCAGCATTGGTTTCCTGTGAAGGGCTGGGCACGACTTCAGCGCCCCATGCCTGAATCATCGATTTGCGATACGGCTTCTGCGTGTAGCTGGCGGAGACCATGTAGACCTTCGCCTCAATGTCCATCTGGTTGCAGGCGAATGCCAGCGCTGATCCCCACTGTCCCGCGCCGGTCTCGGTCGTGATGCGCTTCGTGCCTTCCTGCTTGTTGTAGTAGACCTGCGGCACGGCGGTGTTCGGCTTATGGCTCCCCGTCGGGCTGACGCCCTCGTACTTGTAGAAGATGCGGGCAGGAGTTCCGAGTTCTTTTTCTAGCCGGTGTGCGCGGAAAAGAGGAGTCGGCCGCCAGAGTCGGTAGATGTCTCGAACCTCGTCTGGAATCTCGACCCATCTTTCCTGGCTTACCTCCTGACCGATCAGAGCCATTGGGAAAAGAGGAGCGAAGTCGTCCGGGCCTGCCGGCTGGTGAGTGCCGGGGTGGAGCGCAGGGTCGAGCGGCCACTGCAGGTCTGCCTGCACGTTGTACCAGTGCGTGGGAATCTCGGACTCGGGAAGCATGAACTTGGTTGTCTGGTCTGCCATGTCGGTCTCCAGTGCGCGTGCTAGCGAATCGCGTGCGTATGCCGCGGGATGTTAGCGCGTGTTCGTCAGCACGTGAAGATCGTGCGTGAGGGCGCGGTGAGACTGAGGGTCACATGTGCAATGGAGTGTTATCAGTCCTGAATCTCAGCTACGACTTGAACTTTAAAGCGTTGTTCGGGCAGTATCCGTAGCAAGAGAGGATTTCTATGAACTTCAAACCGAAAGCACAGTGTCTAGCCTGTAATAGAGTTTTCTATATTCAGAGTTGCTTCCACTCACTTCCATCTCACTACTCCCCTCCTGGCTCTGGCTATGTTTGCGTAGGAAGCCATCAGATCGGGACTCCAGTCGGTTGGTAGTGCAGATAGATCACCGTTGCTGGTTCCATCCGATCAATAGAAGAAGAAAACTCGCTAGCACCACCAAATTAGGATGCGTAGCCTGATCTTCGGCAACCGTGGGCACTAATGTGTGGAGTCGAATGGTTGGGTTCTGTATAGCGAAAGCCTAGACCTCGCTCAGCCTGTTGGTCGTGTTCTCGTCCTTCTCGAAGCTGTCCAGCAGAGTCATGCCGATGCCCGGCTCGTCATCCGGGTAGACAAACCCGCTCTCGATGTTTGGCAGCCTATTGACGATGTCCATGTACCAGGTGGCGTTGTATGCCCTCACCGTCTCCTGGATCAGCGCATTCGGCGCGTTCAGTGAAAGCTGGCATGAGAACGCAAGCGTCACAGGACCAACGCAGTCGTGCGGAGCGATAGGCATACGGTACGCCTCGGCCATCGTCGAGATTCGCTTTGCCTCCGAGATGCCGCCAACCCATGAGATGTCGAACATGCAGATCGTCATCGCCTGCTTCACCATCATCTCGCGGAATGCCCAGCGCGTAGCGACCGTCTCGGATGCCGTCGTTGCGATTGGTGTCGACCGCCTGAACTCGGCAAGGGCATCGATGTTGTCCATCGGCACCGGGTCTTCGAACCAGAACGGCTCCGTTGGCTCGACAGACTTCGCAACCCGCACCGCAGACGGCAGATTCCACATCGAGTGCATCTCGACCATGACATCCATGCGGTTGCCAACTTTTTCACGGATCTTGCGGAACGGCTCGGTGCCCTCATCGAGGTCTGACATCGAGATGAACTGTCCGTTCGTCTTGTCGACGTACTTGTCGAAAGGCCAGATCTTCATGGCCGTGATGCCATTCGAGAGAAGGTCGTCGGCAAGCGCTCCGGCATCGGTCATGAATGCCTGCTGGTCTTCGTAAGGCTGCTCAGGGCGGTAATCGACATCGCCGGTGGACAGTCTTCCGGCTCGCTTCACACCGTATGAATAGCCCGCGCAGGTGTTGTAGATCCGAATCCGATCGCGCGATAGGCCGCCAAGAACCTCGTAGAGCGGGACGTTGTGCCGCCGGGCATGCAGGTCCCACAGCGCCATGTCGACTGCGGAAAGGCCGCTCATGTCCGACGACCGAGCGCGATGCCGTGCGCCGTAGCCATTCAGCTTGTCCCAGTGCTGGTCGAGGCGAGTTGCGTCCTTGCCTAGGAGATAGGTGGCGGCGTTCTCATGCACCCACGTCTCCACAGTTGCTGGCTCGAAGGAAGTTTCACCCAGCCCGAACAGACCGTCACTGGAGCCGATCCTCACCCAGATGATGCGCGGGTACTCAGGGTTTCTCAGTGTCTCGATGCTTGTGATGGTGGGAGTGTTCCTGGCCATTTGGGTTCCTGTTGGCTCTGTGCTGGCGTCGGCAAGATCTCGATCAGCGTTCGGCTGAGCGGCATTGTATTCTCGAATTCTGCGTGCTGTACCACATCCATGCAGCCGGGTCTTGAACGCACAATGTGACCAGAGCCCGACCCGAAACGGCTTGTTCAACCTTCGAGGCACTCGATCGCAATGTCGACAGAGCAGGCAATCGTCCTGGCCATAGTGCAGGGCATCACCGAGTTCCTGCCTGTCAGCAGCTCGGGTCACCTGGTGCTCAGCTCATGGATATTCAACTGGCCTGACCAGGGCCTGGTCTACGACGCTGCAGTGCATCTGGGAACTTTGCTGGCTGTCTTGATCTACTTCCGCAAGACCTGGATAACCCTTGTCCGCGGAATCTTCACCAATGGCAGCGTCTATCTGTTGGAGGACGGAGAGACCGCGCCCAGCGTTCCTGCCCGTCGTCTGCTGGGACTGATTGTCATTGCGAGCATCCCGATAGCGATTGTCGGCCTGCTTCTTCGCGATCAGCTCGAATCGTCTCTGCGGAAACCCGAGGCGGTTGCGATATCCCTTATTGGAACAGCGGTGCTGCTGACACTGGCAGAGTATCTCGGTGCCCGCTCCAGGCGGCTTGCGACAGCGACTGCGCGGGACACGACCATCGCCGGAATCTTCCAGGCTGCGGCTGTGCTGCCCGGAGTCTCACGCGCAGGAGCGACGATGGCCGGAGGGATGCTTGGCAACCTGACAAGAGACGCAGCCGCACGGCTCTCTTTTCTGCTGGCAGTGCCTGCTATCGGCGGCTCTGGCCTGTTCCTGATGATTGATGTCCTGACGGGCGACGAGTCCGGCGATCAGCAATGGGGACTGATTCTGCTGGGCGCTTTCATCTCGTTCGCAACCGGCTATCTGGCCATTGCCTGGCTGATGCGCGTGCTGCGCACCCGCTCGTTCAGGCCGTTTATCGCATATGTCGCGATAGCCGGTGTCGCTGTACTCATCGCTCGAGCTTTCGGCGCGTAGATTGCCGTCTGATCGAAGTCATGTGCCAGCTCATCTTCTGAAGTTGTAACCTTCTGCGAGGTTTACTGGCTACAGGAGTTGAAGATGGCCCGGATCACCGGCGAGATCCGCGATGCGGCAACAGGCGAAGTCGTCCAGGCGCGGGTGCAGGTCCTGGGGCCAACTGGAGAGCCGCTCGCGCCAGATGGTGCGATGTGGAAGAGCGGTCCGGGCGAGCCTTTCTTCTACTCGGACGGCCAGTTCTCGATCGATGCGCCCAGGGGATATTCACAGGTTCTCGTGGAGCGCGGCACCGAGTTCACGCCATGGCGGCAGACGGTAGAGATTGAGTCAGGCGGCGCAGACCAGTCCGGGAACGTCGCGCTTGATGTGCAGCTTGAACGCTGGGGTGACCTGCCCGAGCGCGGCTGGCATCCCGGCAACACTCATATTCACTACGACGAGAAAGAGACCGATCCTGACCGCAGGCTGGCCTACGACAGCAGGGTCGAAAACCTGCGCATGACCGCAGTCTCGGTGCTTAAGCGTTGGGATCTGGACTACGCGACGAACAAATACCCGCCCGGCGTTCTCACCGAGTTCACTGACACGCATCACCACGTGCAGTCGGGCGAAGAGTCCCGGCACAACCACGATCCCGACAGGCCGTTCGTTATCGGCTACGGGCACGTCATGCTGCTCAACATCCGCAACATCGTTGAGCCCATATCGCGAGGACTACTTGTCGATCCGTTTACGCCGGACTATCCACCACTCTCGTATGTCTGTGATGACGCAAACGCGCAGGGCGGCCTGGTGATCTGGTGTCACAACGGGCAGGGGATGGAGGCGCCGGTCGCCGCCGCTCTTGGCAAAGTGCACGCCACCAACCTGTTCGATCCGTACTGGAACGACATCGAGTATGACATCTGGTACCACATGCTCAACTGCGGCATCAGGCTGCCAGCCTCGACAGGCTCAGACTGGTTCGTCTCATCGGCGAATCGTGTCTACGCACAGGGGCAGCAGTCGTTCGACTACGACGAATGGCTGCAATCGATCAAGCAGGGCAACACGTTTATCACGAACAGCCCCGCCATCTACATGACGGTGAACGGCTCGCAGGCCGGTGACACGATTGATGCCTCAACAGAACGATCTATGAAAGTGCGCGTTGAGTGGCAGTCGCACTACGCGGTCGACCGGGTCGAGATCGTTGCGAACGGCAAAGTGGTGTCAGCCGAGAACGCCCGCTCCACATCTGGCGTACATGAGGCCGAGATTCCGATAGAGACAGATGGCTGGGTCGCGGCACGAGCCGCAGGCGCAGCTCGGGACTCCTTCAACCAGCCGGTGTGGGCGCACACATCGCCGGTATATGTCACCGGTGCAGGCAAAGCCCCGGTCTCCCGAGAAGACTCAGCACGGCACTTCTCAGATCAGATCGACGAGGCGATCGACTGGGTGAGCAAGAAGGGCAAGTTCTACACCGACGTGCAGCGACGCGAGGTCATAGACCTGCACAGGGCAGGGCAGAGCTTCTACAAAAAACTGCTTGGTTGATACGAGGGTGAGATGGCTTACGAACCGAAGACGAAAAAGAACGACGGCAGCATCGAGGCGTTTCTTGAAGAGGTTCAGCCTGATCAGAAGCGCGAAGATTCGAAGGCTATCGTCGCGATGATGCGAGAGATCACCGGTGACGAGGGCTCGATGTGGGGAGCGGCGATCGTTGGCTTTGGCCGGGCGACGTACACGTACGCCAATGGCAAGGTCAACGAGTGGTTTCAGACCGGATTCTCACCTAGGAAGCAGAGCCTGACCGTCTACATCATGCCGGGTTTCGACCGCTACGAAGAGCTGTTGGCGAAGCTTGGCAAGCACAAGACTGGAAAGTCGTGCCTGTATATTAATCGACTCTCCGATATTGACACCGATGTGCTGCGTGAGCTGATCGCAGAGTCTGCGAAGGTGATGGCGGAATCGTCTCCAGAGTAGGCTCCAGCCGCGATAGTCTCGCCACTGCCCCGGCCGAGTTTCGGCGCGTCGGAAGGTACTCCTCCAACTGCGAAAATAAGACGGCCGATGCATGCCAGCACCGACCGTCCTGTCACACCTGTTTAGTCGAGGCGGCTCAGCCCATGACCTTGCCTTCGGAGCCTCGCATTCGCCCCTTTGCGGGTAGCTTTGATGCGACCTCCGGGTTCTGTGCCGATGACGGCCAGTCGCCTCGAAGCACCGCCGCTACCTGCTGAGACGCACGCTGCCGGCTGAGCCATGCGGATCGAGTTGAGTTTCCTGCAAGGTGAGGAGCCGTGATGACGTTGTGCATCTGGAACAGCGGATTGTTTGGATCTGCCGGCTCCTGCTCGAAAACGTCAAGCCCGGCGCCGCGCATCTTGCCCTGCTGCAGAGCCTCGATCAGGTCAGGCTCATTGACAACAGACCCGCGGCACACGTTCACAAAGAACGCTGACGGCTTCATCACGTCGAACTGTTCCTTGCCGATCATGTGATAGGTCTCTTTGTTCAGCGGAACCTGGACGCTGATGTAGTCCGAGCGCTCAAAGAGCTCATTGATATTGAAGACCTGCTCGACGCCGTATTCCTGGATGATCCACGGCGGAACATACGGGTCGTACACCAGCGTGTCCATGCGCCAGCCGAGTCCCAGTTTTCGAGCGACCTGGCGGCCGATGTTGCCGAATCCGACGACACCAAGAGTCTGCTCGTCGATCGCGCCGATTGGCCTCGCACGCGAGCCATCCCAAATCCCGTTTCGGAGATCGACAGTCGTCTGCACGATCTGGCGATTCAGCGCCAGGACCATCGTCACGGCCTGGTTGGACACCTCTTCTGCGCACATCCCAGCGCCATTGGTCAGGATGATCCCCTTGTCGGTGCAGGCATCGACATCGATGTGGTTGAAGCCGTGTGAGTAGACAGCAAGGACCCGGCAGTGATCGGTTGCCTTAATGACCTGCTCGCTGCCCCAGCCGCCGCGCATCATGATGGCGTCGGCGTTCTTCACCGCCTCCATCGCCTCGCCCTCGCTGTCCGGGTCGACCTGCACGAACTCGACATCGAGGTCCGCCATCTCGGCCCGCTCGTGCTCTAGCGGATCGTTAACGTCGCCGCCGAGAACAACGACTCTCTGTGGTGCCATTGGTTTCTGTCTCCTCTGGGATATGACCGCATGGATGCCCGGACTTCTCGTCATGGGAAGCCTGCGCCAGGCGCGCTATAACCGCTCTCAACTGCACGAGCGATAACTTAACTCGGGCGCGCCGGGATGTCATCCGGTGGCCTGGGAGTTGAGGCTAGCGATGTTCGATCAGTCACGCGCTGCGGTCACCATCTCAAGAGCAGCCCCGGAGTACAGTTCTCGGCAAGTGTCACCGATCTTCGTCCACCAGCGATCGAAGTAGATAGTGGCGTCCCGTACGAGTCGCCAGCCGATGAAGTATGGCAACACCTGCCATTCGTAATCGATCAGAGGCGATGCCTCGTTGTATGTCCGCAGGAAGCGGCTGCCAGAGGCGACATCGGCTTGTGGTGTGCTTGGATTGTCATCTGGCGCTAGTCGTGAGAAACGAGTGACTGCGCCGCCCAGGTCCAGTAGTCGGGTTGACATCATCGCCGTATCGAAGTCGAACACGATCGAAACTTCATCGCCTGCGAATCGGACATTGCGCATCCGGTAATCGGCGTGGCAGCCGATGGTCGGAAGTCTGGTGAAATCAACGCTGGCGATCTCGGCTGTTGCCTGACCCGAAATATCCAGTAGATCCTGCGCCTCGTCTCCGAGGTGTCCTGCAAGTTGAGCCGTGCGGGCAGCCCACCGATCTGCCCACTCTTCTGGCCGAGAGAAGATCGGCCAGTCGCCACGCCGTTCGGTTGGTACGAAATCGGTCATCGCTGTGTGAATTCGGGCCAGCGTGTCCGCTGCCGAATCGATCCGGCCATCTGTAACCAGCATGTCAGCGTCCGCATTGGCCGAGTCCTCCCACTCTAACAGTGTCCATCCGCTTGAGCCGCTCCAGTAGTTGAACGCACCGCCCAATGTTGGGACTGGACGCGGGGCGCGGTCAAAGCCCTTCGACCTCAGGTGGTCAAGGAACTCCGTCTCAAAAGCGAGATTGCTGCGGTCGATTGGCCGATTGCTTCGACGAAGATCAAAACCCCCGCGATTTGAGTCGACACGGAAGTGGATGTTGAAAGAGCGCGTATCCAACGCCATCACGGACGCGCCATTTAGTCCGTACGCATCGAGCACATCGGACGGCACGACGCGAGCGTCCGGCAGCTTGCGCGCATCTACGTGACCGTAATCGAACGGATCCGGGAAGGCCTGCATCGACATCTCCGCATTAAAGCAGATACGCCCGGAAACCTCGGTGAATCGAGGCGGGCTAGCTCAGTATCCGAGCGACTGCGTCGCGGGCCGCCCGCGCAGCGTCATGGACTCCGCCCCAATCATCGTGACGAGTGTAGGCCTCACCTGCAAAGAAGACCCTGTTGTCGATCGGTTCCCACAGTTCACGTGGTATCCGGGAGTCTGAATTGTCAAAGAGATACGCCTGTCCGATGAAAGGCTCCTTGCTCCAGTCCTGCGCGATGTGCCGAACGTAGCTGCGGGACGCGGCTCCATCAAACACCTCGTCAAGCTCTGCGACGATGTAGTCACGCAGCTGGTCGCCTGTGTGGGCCTGGTAAGGCTCAGCCGCAGTGCCAACTGAAAACAGTCCCAACACGTTGGTACTGCTGTTCTGTCCGTAGGCTGCGTCGTAGTACAAACGCTGCCCTCGCTCCGTTTCGGAGTCTGGAAACATCAGGAAGGTCGGATAGAACTGTTCGCTGAACTCGATGAAGACCTTCATTCCTCCCCAGGCGTAAGCCTCGGCCAGAGCCGAGCGTTTATCAGCTGGGAGCGGCGGTGAGAACCGGATGGCCTCCTCCTGCAGGACTCGCAGCGGGGCAGTGACGATCACGCGGTCGGCCTCATGGACGCTGCCGCTAGAGTCGGTCAGGACGATGGTGTCGCCGGAATAGTCGACTGAGACGATCTCTGTGTTGAACCTTATGCGCGATGCGCTAGTCGGCACGATGTACTCGTCGAAGAAGTCAAGCCAGGTCGCGCCAACAAACTTCAGATCGCTGTACTCGCCAAGAGGACCGATGGACAGTTCGCCATCGAAGAAGCCAGCGCTGTCTTCAGAACGGTACGCCTTCAGCTGAGTTGTGACCTCGACGTCCCGGTCATTCACGATAGTGTCGAGTTCATCTGCGGCTACATGCAGCCATTCGCCGCCGAGAGGGATAGGGAAGTCGACAAAGCCGCTAGCGCGCTTGATCCTCCCGCCATATGTCGCCGCCGCCTCCATGATCTGGAACTCGACGTTTCTCTGGCCAAGTAAATGGCCAGCAGTCAAACCGGCGGCACCGGCCCCAATGATTAGCACTCGCCCTTCGAATTCGCCATCGAGCGGGTTGCCTCCGCGACAACGGGTCAACGGCACAGTGACGAGAAGCGCGGCGCAGAGCTTGATGAAGTCTCTTCTCGAAATAGAGTGCGAACTCAACGGTGGGAGAGTCATAAGGGCTTAACGCTTGGAGAGGGCCATTGTGCCGTGCTGCAATTGGTCACGCAGGATGAAGACCATGTTCGGCTGTTCAGGTCGGTACTCGGCCTTCACTCCTCCGCTACGCCTTGCCAGCCTCGGCGACGATCACCTTCCACTCTTTCGGCCACTCGCGTGCTGGAACTGTCGAACGCACGTCGGGGTTGATGAGTGACATGGGCCACTGGCCAAGGGCGATGCGGACGGCCTCTTCGCCAAGTTGAGTGTTCCCGCGCTCCCAGGCAACTTCGCTGTAAGAGGCGTAGTGATTCGTGACAGCCACATTGTCCATCTTCAGCAGCGGGTTGTCCGGGTCGACAGGCTCCTGCTCGAACACGTCAAGCCCGGCGCCTGCGAGCCGGCCTTCCTGGAGCGCCTTGATCATCTCCTCCTCGTCTACCACAGGACCACGAGAGCAGTTGATGATGATCGCGGTCGGCTTCATCGCCGCGATAAACTCCTTGCCAACCATGTGGTGCGTCGAGGGCGTCAGGTATGTGTGTGGAGAGACGTAGTCTGAGCGGCGCGCAAGCTCCAGCGGGTCGTCGACCATCTCGACGCCGTACTCCTTGGCATCCCATGACGAGACGAACGGATCGTACGCGATCACGTTCAGGCGGAACGCCTGTGCTTTTCTCGCCACGGCGCGACCGATGTTGCCCATCCCGATGATGCCGAGAGTCTGGTCTGCGATGTGCCCCATTGGCGGCAGGTGCTCTCTCGTCCATGTGCCGCTCTTGACCAGCTTGTCGTGCTTTATCAGCTTTCGTGAGGATGCCAGCAGCAGCATGATGGTGTGATTGGAGACCTCTTCGGTGCCGAACGAAGCTGTGTTCGCCAGGATCACGCCGTTGTCCACAGCTGATTGTAGGTCCATCCGGTCATACCCGTGGCCGAACGAGACGAGTCCTTTGCACCGGCTATTGTTGCCCATCTGCTCGAAGAATTCTGGCTTGAAGCCATGACCCTGGTTGATCGCTACATCAGCGCTCTTCAGCGCCTCGATCAACTCGCCATCCGAGTCACCGTCATAGACAACAAACTCGCCGCCCAGCGCACGAACGGCTCGCGACTGCTGTTCAGTGCTTGCTGCGCTGTGGGCGATGTTGTTTCGGGGTCCGAGGTACAGAACTCTCATGCTGCTTGCTGCCATCTCTTGCCTTTCAAAGGGGCTATGCCCCTGGATTCTCCAATCGAATTGCGATCTTGATTACCCGCTGACCAGGCTCTCTGCCTTGCCACCGTCCCAGACCCGCATCATGTTCTCGAAAGCGAACTGGACCCTGCGCGGGTAACTCTCCTGGCTCTTGCCTGCGATGTGCGGGCCGACAACAACGTTCTCCATCTTGAGCAACGGATTGTCCGGGTCGACAGGCTCCTGCTCGAACACATCAAGACCGGCTGCCCAGATCTCGCCCGCGTTCATCGCCTCGATCAGATCGGGCTCATTCACGACGGGACCGCGGCAGGTGTTGATCAGGATCGCCGATCTCTTCATCAGGCCAAGCTCCCGGCGTCCGATCATGCCGCTGGTCCCATCGTCGAGAGGCGTGTGGAGCGTCACAATGTCCGACTCGCTCAAGAGATAGTCCATCTCAACACGCCTTGCGCCGAATCCCTCTGCCTTCTCGCTGCGCACAGGGTCGGTGTAGAGAGTGCTGGTCTCAAAACCGCGCAGCAGGCCAGCGACAGTAGAGCCGATCCTGCCAGCTCCAACTATTCCGACAGTCTTGCCTGAAAGCTCCCATGTGTCGCGGCCATCTATCTCCGGACGCATCCAGGCGCCGGCTCGGGTGTCCTGGTCAGCGAGCACCGCGTGGCGGAGCGTGCTCAGCATCAGGGTCAGCGCATACTCGGCTACCGGAATGGCGTTCGCTCCGCCATTGTTCGCCACGGGTATTCCGAGCTCTCCGGCGAGAACCGTGTTCACGCCGTCGAAGCCAGCGGAGCAAAGCTGCACGAGTCTGAGATTCTTTCCTGCCCGCAGCGCAGAGTCTGAGACGCCGTGCCCGAAGACCATGGCGAAATCGGCAGATGCCGCACTCTCCAGCAGCTCTGCCTCAGGAGTCTCAGAGGTGACCACTTGAAGATCCCATCCATCGGGTTTCATCTCGGCTGCCATATCCAGTAACGGCAATGCCGGGCCGGATATCACCATTACGCTGGGCATCTGTCTTCTCTCTGGGCCTCGTGAAGCGGTAGCGTTCGCACTCGCCGCGGCATTCTATCCAATCGCACTGGGCGCGATCGGCTATGCCCGGCGTAAGCTTGTCCGATGCCTGAAGACCCGCCCGAATATCGCATGTATGGCGAATTAGCTCACCTGTGGCAGCAGATCAGCGCGCCGGAGGAGTATGCCGAGGAGGCGTCTGAGCTGCGCGAGCTGATATTCGATCTGCTGAAAGCCGGACCTGATCCGTTCCGGCCGACACTCCTGGAGTTCGGCTCAGGAGGCGGCAACGCGCTTTCACACCTGACGCCTTTCATGGACACCGTAGCGACAGACACTTCAACAGACATGCTGGCTGTCTCAGAGCAGATCAATCCGGGCGCTGAACACATCGTTGGTGACATGCGCTCAATGAGACTCGGCAGAAAGTTCGACGCAGTGGTTGTTCTCGATGCGGTCTCATACATGCTGACTGAGGATGACCTGCGCGGCACGTTCGAAACCGCCCGCGCCCATCTCAATCCGGGCGGCGTGTTTATCGCAGGTCCCGATTGGCTCGAGGGCATCACGCCTGTCCCGAACATCTCCTGCAAGCTTGGAAAGCAGGGCGAGCTTTCCTACGCCGAGTTCGTGCATGATCCTGATCCGAATGACAGCAGTATCGAGCTCGTCTTCACGTTCTATGTTCCGCAAGGTGATGGATCTGTGAAGGTCGAAGAGGACAGGCATCGGCACGGTATATTCCCGCTGCAGACATGGCTCCTGGCTATGCGGGATGCCGGTTTTGAGGCGGGGACACACCGCTACTCGGCAGACGTCAGCGCAGGATCGGGTTACTACATCACCGGCATCGCAATCTGAGTACCTGGAAGGGAAATGAACAGTTCTGAGCTTCGCGAGATAGCCCTGACCACACTCGGGCAGCTGGGTCGGCTGCCCACCACTTCGTACTACGAACAGTCCGTTGCTGCTCATATCGCGGCAAAGTGCGAATCGTTCGGCCTGGAAGTTCAGTCGGATGCCTGGGGGAACGTGCTTGTGTCGCGTCCTGGCTCCGAACCCGGTGCGCGCGGCCTGGCGTTTGTCGCCCACATGGACCACCCGGGCTTCGAGGCGATCTCCCAGGAAGGGAACAGAGTCACAGCCAGCGTGCTGGGCGGCGTGCCTCCGTGGGCTGAGAGATCAGGAGCACCTGTCGTGGCGATCGTGGAGGATCGTGACGAGGCAGAGGAAGGCCGATACCGGGCGGATCACATTCAGGGGAAGATCGTAGGTCCTGACGAAGATTCTGGGTCCAGGTCGGTCGTCATGGAGTTCGATTCGCCATTGCCTCGGCTGCCTTTGCCGGTAGTCTTCGACCTGCCTGATTTCGACCTCGATGAAGGCCAGATCAGGATGCGAGCGGCGGACGACCTGGCGGGATGCGCCACAGCTATCGCCGTCATGGCTGCCGCCACCGAGCACGAGTCGCCGGGCAGTGTCTACGGACTGTTTACGAGGGCAGAAGAGGTCGGCCTGATCGGAGCCCTGCTCGCCGCAGAAGACGTCCTGCTCCCGCGGGATACAGTCGTCGTCTCTCTCGAAACCAGTCTCGCGCTGCCGGGCGCTGTGCAGGGCGAAGGACCCGTGATCAGGACAGGAGACCGTGCGACCACCTTCGACAACGCCGCTGAGGCATACCTTGTGAAAGCCAGGAGCAACCTCCTGGCTATTGACGAATCGTTCAAGTGCCAGCGTCAACTCATGGGCGCAGGCGGGTGCGAGGCCAGCGCCTTTGCTGCACACGGCTATGACGCTACAGGGCTGGCCTACCCGCTTGGCGCATGGCACAACGCCGGTCCGGACGAGTCGATCGTTGCCGAATACATCTCGCTTGACGACTTCGCCAATGGAGTACTGCTGGCCGCTGAGGCCGCAAAGCTCGCAGGAACCGATCCAGCAAGCCCTTTCACTGAGCGTCTCAGGGAGCCCGTGAGCGAATCGCACCGCCGCAGGCTCTCTTAAGGCAGCGATCGGTTGTCATAGGCTGCGGTGCAACCTGTATGATCCGTGGCTGCCGCACCAGTCGGAATCACTGAATCCACAAGCCTCTCCGGAACGCATCTGAACAGGCGCTCCGCAACGGAAGAAGACATGGCAAAAGTAGACGGAGCCTACCTCGTCGCCCGAACACTCAAAGAAGAAGGTGTCGACCACCTCTTCTATCTCATGGGCGGGCCAAACTACGAGATCATCAACAACTCCGAGGACATGGGCATAAAGCCCGTCGACTTCCGTCATGAGCAGGCGGCGGCGATGGCTGCGCACGCCTACGCCCGCGTGACCGGGAAGCCGGGCGTGACAACCGCAGCGTCAGGGCCTGGAACCCTCAACCTGCTTACAGGCCAGTACAACGCGTTCATCGATTGCGCCCCAATGATCACTCTGGGCGGAGCCGGACCAATCTCAGACTTCGGACGCGATGGCTTCCAGGAAGTGGACCAGGTTTCGATCTTCGAGCCGGTCAGCAAAGCGGTGATGCGGCCGACATCTGCCGCTCGCTACCCGGAGCACATCTCAACCGCGTTCAGGCTCGCAACCTCGGGCAGGCCAGGACCGGTCTACGTCGACTGCAACGAAGACGTGCTGTACGAGGAAGTAGAGGAAAAGGACGCTGTCTCACCTTCAAGGGCAGCAGCAAAGGCGCGTCCTGCCGGAGATCCCGACCTCATCCGCGAAACAGTGAAGCTGATAAGGGAGTCGAGCCGTCCGATCGTGCTTGCCGGTGGCGGCGTGTGGTGGTCGCAAGCCTGGGAGGAGATGCGCGAGTTCGTTGACCGCACCGGCATCCCCTTCTACACGGCTCCAATCTCTCGTGGATTGATACCTGAAGACCACCCGCTGTCGTTCCCTGCAGCCCGCTCAACCGCCCTGCGCGAAGCCGATCTCATCATCGTTCTCGGCACTCGATTCAACTGGATCATGACATTCGGCCGCAGGCTCGGCGCCGAGGCGAAACTTGTACAGGTCGATATCCACGAAGCCGAGCTCGGCCACAACCGGAGCATCGATGTCGGCATCGTCGGTGACGCGAAGACTGTGCTCTCGCAGCTTAATGCCGAAATCTCACGCGTTGGATTCAAGACAAGAGCCGATAGCGAATGGGTGACGCACCTGCGCGATTCCGATGCCGTCAGGCGTGAGCGAGTTGCTCCTCTTGAGAACTCTGACCAGGTTCCCATTCACCCTCTGCGCCTCTGCAAAGAGCTTCGCGAAGTGATGGACCGCGACGCGATCCTCGCCGTCGACGGAAACGAGATCCTTCACTATGGCAGGCAGTCGATGCCCACTTATGAGCCGGGTCACCGGCTGAATTCAGGGCCAACCGGCTGCATGGGAGTCGGACTTCCATACGCGATTGGCGCAAAACTCGCCAAGCCTGACAAGCAGGTTGTTGCTCTCCACGGAGACGGATCGCTCGGCATGAACATCCAGGACTTCGACACCGCGGTCAGGTTCAACCTGCCGATCGTCATCGTCGTCTCGAATAATGAAGGCTGGACGGCGCGTGTGGAGGGCATTCGCAAGCCTGGCCGTGAGCTGGGCTGGACGAAGTTCGACGAGATCGCCATCGCAATGGGTGGCCACGGCGAGTCGGTCGATAACCCGAAAGACATCAAGCCTGCGCTGGAGCGTGCGTTCGCATCAGGCAAGCCCGCCATCGTCAATGTGCGCACCGATCCAACAGCTCGCGCCATCTCCCGGTTCGTCGGCTCCAAGATGGAGTAGAGACCGGTTCCGCAGGCAAGGGTAGAATCTGGCCGTAGCTCTCGCTGACCGCTCGTGGTCATGAAGGACTGGAGACTCGGATGACTATCGAAGGCCCTGAGCGCCCTGATCCCTGGGCACAGTTCGAACGCGGCGTGCAATCCGCTATCGAGACCCAGCCGATGGCGGTTGTAGATGGCGATGACGGCGACGAGATGCCGGTCTACATGATGCTCTCTCGCCTGACAGAGCGCGGTCGTGATCGTGTCAAGGATCACCCGGAGCGAATTCTCGAGGTCAACCATGAAGTCGAACAGCGCGGATGTTCAGTGGTCGCCCAGTACGCGCTCATGGGGCGTTTCGACTTCGTGACGATCATCAAGGCTCCAAGCAACGAGGCGATGCACCGGCTCGCGATCGAGCTTGGCGCGCGGGGGACGATAGAGACTGAGACATACCCAGCGATTCCAACAGAGGACTTCATCAACGCGATGAAGCAGTCTGACTGATGTAGTGAGACTCCGAAACGCCGCCGCGTTCGTATGTCTCACAGGCAGCAGAACTTACGCAGCAGGGCATGACCGCACGGAAGTGCGAGTTCACACCGAAGGTGGAATTAGCTGAAATTGTCTAGAAGGAAATCTGTAGCGTTCATCTCAGGTCTGATGACGCTTTTCGTCGTCGCTGTCGCCTGTTCGGAAGATCCGCCCGGCACTCCCACTTTGCAGCCAACGCGCGCTTCACTTGCAACCGCGACACCTGTTGCGGCGGAGATCGCAAAAGCGGCGGTCAACGAACTGTTCGAGTCTCAGATCGCTTCCATACAGCAAGGTGACTGGGAGAAGGTCTATGAGACCTGCAGTCCCGATTTCCGAGCCTCTCGCGATCTCGATCGGTTTGTAGAGGACGCTACGTTCAGGTTCGCCCAGGAGGGCTACTCATTGCCGGGGTTCGAGGCGCGGGATGTGGAGCCGTCAGTCAGGGCTCCAGACAGGGTCCGGGTTCGATGGGATGCCTATCAGGACGGTAGCTACATCCGGACTGAGGAGATCGGGCAGGTCTACGTCTTCACCCAGGACCGGTGGTTCGACGACGGCGCATGGTGCAAGTGAGCGCCTACTACTGCGAGTGCTTGCGGATGACTGACCAGTAGTCTTCGCTCATCGAGTTATAGACGAAGTAGCAGTAGCGGGTCGCGCCGCACTTGCGCATCTCTGCAAGAAGCCGGTCTAGCTCCGACGGAGTGAGCCACTTGCTTCCAAAGTGCTCCAGTCCAACCCACGGAATGAACCGCTCTGAGTCACCGCTTCCCTCAAGCATCTTCAGCGTCTGATCGCGCACCGAAGTAGAGAACCACTCGTCTGTCGCTTCGTCGCTATAGCTTGAAACCGGATAGTCACCAGGCATCGGATAGCCGAACATCCCGCTGAACAGCTCGGATGCCAGGTCCTCGTCGAGCCCGTCGTTCCAATCAACCAGCGTCTCAACCCAGTTCACGACTGTTCCGCGGAAACCGGCGACGCCCTCAGCCCACCAGTACTCCTTCGGCATCTGGAAGTCGATGTAGTCCTGTTTGCGGTGGAGGTTATGACCGGTGAGCGGAGCTGCAAAGGGCAGCCGCGAAGAGTTGCCAACCTGCAGGTCAGGCAAGCTGGACTTGACCGCTGTGTAGGACGTTCGGACGCTCCACTCGACCGCGCTCTGTTTGAACGAATACCAGTCCGAGAAGTCGGGCTGCGACGACCACCAGTCGTGATCGGCCAGCGCTCCGCGATGCTCCTCGACGAAGCTGCGTGCCGAATCCGCAGTGAATGACGAGAGAAAATCCTGGAATCTCGAACGGCCGTCGAGCACCTTTTCGAAGTCGATATCGTGCCGCTGAGCGAAATCCCTGTTTGCGGGCGTATCTATCGGCTCGACCCACATGTCGTCCCTATGGCCGGGCCTTATCTCCCACTTGAAGTCTGGCCCATCAAGCAGGAGGCCCGTGATCTCCGGGAAGTTGGCAATCGTGTCCCTGGCCCTCGCCGCCGTCATCGCAGGTCCGTCGGGATCGGTGACGCTGGGCGTACGCTTCGCTGCATCGGAATTCAGTCTGCCAGTGCCGAAGCCGCCATGCAGGAAATAGCCCTTGTCATCGGTCGTGTAGAGCTTGAATCCCTTTGCGACACCCATCTGCAGCGCTGCACGCAGGTCGTCTTGCTGCGACTTCACCGAGTCCGGCATTTCGGGAGGCGCCCAATCGAGCCCTTCGTAGAGTTCCGGGTTCGGGTTGTAGGCCGCTACGGGAACCCTGCTGACCCGCTCGCCACCCATGGCGGCAAACCCGCGAGGATGGGTGTCTTCGGGCTGTGGGTACGGGTTGCCAGTATCCGGACCCTGGTCGTCCAGCAAGCAGAGCCACTGGAGCGCCACTTCGCGGATTCCCGCGCTCGCCAACTCGTCCCAGAACGATTCATCGTTCAGGATGCCGTTCGGTGGCCGGACAAGCATGATCGGTCGAAGCGGTTGTGACATGCCGGCAGATTATGCCTGTGCGCGGAGACAGGCAAGGCACAGCGAACGCGAAGCGGCCGCACCATCAACTGGTGCGCCCGCTTCTTGCTACCTGTTGGTAGCCCCTAGGGGAGTCGAACCCCTGTTTTGGCCTTGAGAGGGCCACGTCCTGGGCCACTAGACGAAGGGGCCACTGGCTGCCGATCCTGGATTC
>JANQIZ010000276.1 GCA_028281895.1 Dehalococcoidia bacterium | reverse complement strand
ATTGTCTACGCCATCGGATCGCTGGCTGATGGAACGTTCACCCTGCTTCCCCAGGTGATTGAGACCGAGGAGAGCAAGGCGAAGAAGAAGTGGCACGATAGAGATGACGACGACGATGATGATGACGAGGAAGACGACGACTAGCTCTGGCAAGACTAGAAGCTTTAGAAAGAGCTGCGCCCGATACCTCTATGGATCGGGCGCAGTTTTGTAGTCAGGCCATGCGGATAACTGACTGCCGGTCCAGCGATCAGCACTTACAGGACACACTCTTCTCGGACGTTCTCAGGAGCAGTGACCGGCTCAAGCTCATTGAAATTGCTGAATCCCAGCCTGTCCCAAGGCCCGGATTTTGTCTCCTCGGCCAGTTCACGGAGCTCCTCGTCGTCTCTGTTCAAGAGATCGATTCCTGAGGTTGAGGCGACGATCGATTTCGTCCACTCCGTTATGTCATAGTGCGTCAGGTCGATCACTAATCGATGCAGCACCAGCACTCCCTGATCGGAGTTGGTCGGGATCTCGTAGTCGATAGCGATCCCTTCGACAATGAGATGATCCTCATCCCGCTGCTCAGACGCCAGGATTCGATCCATTGGGTTCGGAAGCATCGACATCACATCTTCGATCTGTCCAGCTTCCGGACCCTGAAAGCACCAATCTCCGTCTGTGTCATAACGAAACACTGCGTTGTCGACATTCACAAACGCTAGCGCCTCGTCATTGCCGCGGCCAACGACCATCCCTGAACTGTAGAAATCCATCCTGTCGGAAGATGTATTGAAGGTGTTCGTCCCGAAGCCGGTGGAAAACCTCGAGCTATACGATTCAAGTTCCGATGCTCTTGCGAGAGCCAGTTCGATGGCTTCATCGCCGGTTACAGGCTGGCCGTCGCCTGAACTGCACGATAGAGCTGCTGCCACCATCAGTATGAGTGCGAGAGAGATGGGAATTCTGATGTTCATTGAGGCCTCATATGAGTTCGCAGAGTATACGGACCAAACCTTGAGAAGTGCCTGCCGAATGTCAACTCCCTGGCCGATGCAAATCCCACCCGACCACGATGCGAAGCAGGTGAATCCGTCTAGAGTCGGGCGAAGGCAGTCGGCCTGTTGGGTTTGAGTTCATTTGAGCACAGTGCGCCAGAGCTGGCAGGTCACGCCCCGCTCTGCCTGTCGTAGTTCCTGATGACCATTCCCGAATACGGCCTCAGCCCGATCCGCTCGTAAAACGGCTGAACGTCTTCGTCGCACATCAGGTCCACGGAGTAGAAATTCTCGAGAGTTTTTAACATTCGCCGCACAAGCTCTGTCCCAATGCCTGCGCCTCGGTATTCCGGCAGAACCTCAAGGTGAGGGATGAACGCCGAGATGACCTTGTCCGTTATCGCGGTGATGAACCCGACCACCTGATCGGTCGCGCTGTCGACAGCGAGTATGAACAGATCGCTTCCATCGAGGATCTTGATGTGCGTGACTGGCGACGGCGGATTCGGCCAGCCCTGGAAGAAGCCCTCTATTTTCGATGGCGTCACGCCTTCCAGGCTCGTTCTGTACTCGATCACCGCTTCTCTTCGATTCGCCGTCATGCGCTCCTCCGTTCAGACGAATCAGCCTACACCCGCAATTCTGACCGCTTCGGAGGTTACGTGACGTTGAAGGCGTTGAATCGGATGAATGATCGAAAACTGATCTAGCGAAACCACCCCGGATCGAATCGACGAAACGCGCGGAAGTCTCAGACGCAAAGACAGGTAAGAGAAAACATGGTGCCGAGGGGCGGACTCGAACCGCCGACACATGGATTTTCAGCTAGACCCGATGATCCCATAGAGGCCTTCCTGGATGACCGTCGTGCAAGAGGGCTTTCATCTCGGACTATCCAGTGCTACAGCGACTACCTCAGACCGCTCCAGAACCACCTTACGGAACCCACTTTTGGTTACATTTCGTCAGCAGCTATTGTCCGTGCTGTTGGACCTGATCGTGCACACAAGGGGGAAAGCAAGCCTACGTGCGGCCCGTGCCTTCTTCTACTGGGTGATGGACAATGAACTGATCGACCGCAATCCATGCCAACGACTGAGGATAGGTCGCCCGAGCCACTAAGGTATACGCTTAGCCTGACTGCACTTGAGTAACTTCTAGACGCGTGTAATACATCGACTCAACGGCTGACAATCATGCTTATTGCCGATGTCGTTGTTCGCTGGGCAGAGCGTGGAAGATATGCTCAATGCCGATTGATTTTCCGCCGGGTGATCAGATATATGCCTCTCCACACAGATTGGTCCCACGTGACTGAGGTGAAGTGCGCTGTAGTTTTAGCCGGATTCGGCAACTGTGTCTGGCATTGCTTTCTGCATGACAAAGGCTGACCTGCCAACTGGCTAAGCACATTAGAGCGCTTAACTATTCGATACACGGCACTTGAGGTTCGAATTCATGGCAACCGAACTAGAAAATCTGGAAATACAAGCAAATGAGACGATCGACACAGCCGGCAAAGTCTCTGCAGCAGGGAACGCGGCCGCAGATGAGTTGAAACAAGTTGTCGACCTGCTCCAGGTGCCGGCTGATGTCAAGAAGCGGCTAGACGCGGTGGAGACCGAGCTTGGGGAAGTACGGACGGTAGCCACCGCCATGAAGCTAGTCTCCAGCAAGCTCGAGCCGATTGAGACAGCTATCAAAACCATAAAAGGCCAGGTGGGCAAGGTAAGGGACGAAGTAAAGAAGGTTGATGACAAGGTCGAGCCCGTCAGAGGCCAGGTCAAAGCCGTCCGGACCGGAATCTGCAAGGGAGTTGAAAAAGTCGACGAAGGACGAGATGTCCTGACCGCGATATCGAAATCAGCTGTTGCTACACAGACCACGATCAACTCAACAAATGAGCCGACAAGATCCAGCCTCCAGAAAACGTTCGATCCGGCTGGCCGGGCGATATCTGCCCCGATCGCAGCATTGAACACGACAATCGATGAGGCCAGCTGCTACACAGATCAGGTTTCTAGGTACACGTTCGAGGCAGCGAAGCCGTATTTCGCTCCTTTTGAGTTAATTATCGAGGAGATCGACTCGTTTGTCGGTGCAGCACAAACAGAGATTGATACTGTCAATGGTTGGCTCAGTAAGAAGTTCGAGTACGTAATTGAAAATCAGTTTACCGACTGGCTTGGAGTCACACCGTTCCCGATCAGTTTTAGCGCTAAGGAGATCATCGACAAATCAGATCGCCTGGTGGACGAAATACGTAGTATTGTTGGCAAATCGGTTGAGGATGTGCTGACTTGGGCCGGCGTTGATGAAATCTACAAATATTTCCAGGACGAAATAGCCAGGCTGGCGAATACCGTGACGAAGACGTTCATCGACGCTCTGGGACTGGAGATACCCGGGTACGAGCGTATCGGGGAGATTCGTCAGGCGCTGGTCGAATACCTCAATAGTTTAGTCGACATCGATGTTTTCAGTGACAATCTGATCACTGACAAGATCCGTAGTCTTGAAACGGAATACTCCAAGCACTCTAAGAAGCTCACGGAGATCCTGCCACAGACCGCCGCCGATATACACAGTCTGGATGACTCCCTCACCGATGGCGTATACACCTTATACATTGGTCACGACCCTGGCCTGGGGATGAAGCTATTCTGCTCAGATGTCCAGTCGAACCAGCCTCTCGAGTTCCTCGAAGTCGACAAAGAAGCGAACTACACTGTCTGGCCTGCTACTGCCTCAATCGAGGATTACAAATCTGGGGAGTACGAAGGTAACTGCGTTGGTGAGACCATCGTCACGAAATTCTCGAAGGTTCAGATCGATGCACAGACGCTCGCAGTCGATCGAAAGACTGGAAAGTTTGGCAGTTCAACGGGCGGCTTCTCCATCTACTGGGACGACCCCGAAGTGGATCCCACCAAGCACAATCGAAACTTCTACGCCTCTGCTCAGAACTGCAAGCAGCACGATCCCGGTAGTGATCCTGGTATCTCATACATCGATCTGACGGGCACTGGGTTCGTAATAGATCTGGACCGAACTAAGTGGGTGCTTCCTACGTGCACCAGCTACGGCTGGATGAAGTGGACACATCTTGGCAAAGTGGAGCTCCGCGGTTGCGGGTCTCCGGGTGAATTCAGTGCGGAACCCCTGGTGTTGCGATTCGCGAATCAACCGAACGATTACGGAGCTTCGTCCATACCGGAATCGTGGCAAGAACTAGCTGACTTCAACGCAGATAAGTTCCAGTCTGAATGGAAGAACCACGTCGGCGGTTAAACGGGACTGCTTGATGTTTGATCGCAGCCCATACCGAGTTGTTTTTGGAGTCAACAGCTGATCGTCCAAAGCAGTTACAGAAAGCTGCGCGGCGGTCGTTCATGAAAGCTTCGATCAGGTCTTGCAGGGGACTGAAGATCCATGTGTCGGTGGTTCGAGTCCGCCCCTCGGCACCATTTCTCCATGTAGAGGTCCTTAACTCCACCAAATCGCCAAAGGACTCGGAGTTAGCGAAACACGTCGGTGCCTGGAGGCAGGGTAAGCGGTCGCTCAGGCCCGACCTAGATGCTAAATATTGGTCGTTTGTAACCACTAATGGCTACATGCCGAACCACTCGGACAGCGTCGCCGGGCAGCGAAACACCCAGCCTCAATTAAGAAACATGGTGCCGAGGGGCGGACTCGAACCGCCGGCACATGAGTGATCAGCGTTTCGGGCTGCGTAGTCGGAAGAGTTCAGCGACTTTATGTTTCGTCTCTGTTGCATGCGGCAAAGCTAGCCCTGCGCTAAGGCAGCAGAAATCGCAAGATTGGCAAAACCTCGCCGAGCACCGACTGCGGAGTTGCGTCCGCACCGCAACGGTAGTTCCTGTGCGTCTCTTCGGGTCGAAGCTACTGCATTCTCAGCTTGACTATCCACGCCGCGAGAGCAATGAAAACTGCAGATATGCCGAGGACGATCGCCGCCTCGATCAACTGGAACTCCCAGAACCTGTCTCTAACCATGCGTGTTGTCTCATCGATCACGACGGTCTGGTCAGATCCCCTTAGTGCAGCGCCGAATGAGATCTGGGCGGTGACGAATACGACTAAGCCCAGCAGTGCGGCCACTATCGAACGTTTTGTCAAAGCGCCGATTCCCAGAGTCGAAGCGAATGCAAGGGCCGCGTAGCTCAGTGGGATGGCACCCTTGAAAGCGAAGCTCTCAAGGTGATGATGTGAAATCGGATCCAGTCGGTCGAGAGGCGAAAACCACCACGTCATCATCATGGTGAACGTGATAGCGAATGCGGAGAGAGCCAGTAGGGCAATACCAAGTTTTGTCCACAGCCATCGGTCCCGGCTAATGCTCTGCGTCCATGACAGTCTGTACGTTCTTCGATCGAACTCGAAGACGATCGGTGTTGCCAGTATGACCCCCAGTATGCCTGGAAAGAATATGAACCACGTCGTGACCCGTTGTGAGTTGTCGTAGGCATTCTGGATCGGTTCTTTCAAGTCCCAACACCCAAACGGGTCGGTACTGAGGCAGGAACCAAGTCCAGAGCTGTTGAAGGCATCGTGTCCCTGGAGCCCTGTTGGGATGAGATAAGCAGCAAAGGCGACTAGCATCCCGACTACCAGTAAGAACTCAGTTCTGTATTGCCGCCACGTGATCCAGATCATGCTGTGATTCCGATCGGATTGTTCCGGCTCCGTTCAAGGTAGCCAAGAATCACGTCTTCCAACGAAGGCTCGTACACCGACCAGGAGTCCCCAAGAACCAGCGGGGCTTCAAGGTTGACGAGCGTCGCGACCTGCCGTCCAGTCCGACTGCGGCTTATCACCGTGTGGACGATTGAAGAGAGGACCTCTTCTTCCGGCGGACCGACAACGTACCGGTGAGATGCAAGTACGCTTTCGATCTCACCGATCAGTTGGATGGTTCCGTCGGCGATCACCAAAATGGAGTCGCACACCCGCTCTAGATCTTCCAGTGTGTGAGACGACAGAACGATGGACGCGCTGGTTTCGGCTGCAGTCACCATCAGGGTTTGCAGGAACTCGCGGCGGGCCAGGGGATCAAACGAGGCCACCGGTTCGTCAAGCAGAACGACGTCGGGCCTTTTCGCTAGCGACAGGATGAGCGCTATCTGCGCGCGTTGGCCACCCGACAACTTGCCGATCTTCTTGTTTAGAGGCAAGCCCAGTTGGGCAACCCGGGCATTAGCAAACTCATCATCCCAACGTGGGTTCAGGTTCTTCCCGAATCTGAGCATCTCTGCCACTGAGAATCCGCCAAACAGCGGATGCTCCTGAGCAGTGAAGCCTACGCGCTGAAGCACATCTGGTGGGTTCTTCAGTGGAGAGGAACCGAATATCTCGATGGAACCTTCAGTCGGGCTGAGAAGTCCAACCGCGAGCTCGAGCAGTGTTGACTTTCCAGATCCATTCGGCCCCACCAGGGCTGTGATCTGTCCTGCCTGAAGGCTAAATGTGCAGTTACGCAGCGCCCAGTGTGCCCCGAATCGCTTCCCCAGGTTCTTCGCCTCAAGCACGGCGCTCATACTCGTTCCTCAGCCACAGTCGCCTGCATGGCGGACTCAAACAGTGCGACGATCGTCTCGTCGTCAAGATTCGCGTCCCTAGCTCGCTCAAGCCACTCAGCCAGCGACTGTCGCAGCTCAGGATGAACCGATACCGCCGGGCCAGCGAGTGACTGCTTAACGAACGTTCCAACGCCTGGGGTCGACTCGATCAGACCCTGCCGTTCCAGCTCCCGATAAGCCTTCTGCACCGTATTGGGATTTATCGCAAGATGCCCAACTACAGTCTTGATCGTAGGCAACTGGTCACCTACACGCATCCTGTCGAGCAGGAGGGCTTGCCGGACCTGGTTGACCAACTGCATGTACGGACTTGTGCCACTGCGCCGGTCGAGAAAGAACTCGATCATGCTCACACTCGATTAACTAGTGTATTAGTGCAATAGTAAAACAGCACAAGCCATGACGCAAATGGAACCTGGGTTAGGTGCCGCCTCGACCATCAACACCCGGCCTAGATTCTGGGCCTCGCGCTCCAAAAAAGCACGGCGCTGCCCGTTTCACTGACTGACGCTGACTGAGTGCCGCTGAATAACTCTGCAGGAAGACAACAGAGTGTCGAAAGAAATATCTTCATGGCAGCAAGTGCCGTGGAGATGCTCCAAAGGCAAAGGCATCAGCATCTCGCCGCCGTCGCTACTCCAACGTGCAACGAACACTAGCTAGGGGTTATGAAGTCTTGGAACTGGGCGTCGAGAATCGAAATGGTGCCGAGGGGCGGACTCGAACCGCCGACACATGGATTTTCAGTCCCGTCGACCACCAGCGCTGTGCTCACAGTTCGAGAAGGTGCAGCGTCCGAGCAAGAATCATCTGGTCGGCTGGTCTGGTTTGTACCGCCTGGGCCGCAGATTCGAATCCTGTCGCCTCGACCAGCAAATCGTACGAATATCGGTCTCAATTGGCCTTGAGTATGGCGATTGCACTAGAGATTATCGATTCTAGCGATCTACTCGAACTAACACGGCAATGTTTGAAAGCAGAAGACCTAGCGTATCGTTGCTTGCCTGAGGCCAAGCTTAGGTCGCATCTCAAGCTCAAACGTCGGCGTAAGGCGCTCTGCCTCCCAAGAATTTGGGCCTAAGCGCTAAGCATCCTGCTTGCGCCTTGCTACGAAATCCCTCGAATGATCTGCTGTAACGCCAGTCATTGGACCGGTCCGATTCCCTTGCAGGCACGCAGCACACTCAGGATCCGTACTCGAAACAGATCTCTGCTGCCAGCACGACCAACCGCCTCAACGCTTCACACCACGTCATGAGTAGATCGTTGTCCTTCGGTCAGCAATATCAACGCTCAAAACAATTCGTTGGCAGTGCTCGGCAAATAAGGATCTTCAAGCGACAGGACGCATGTCCCTCAGCGTGTCTAGCCTCTCGACACACCCAGTAGTTGGGCACTCGGATCGTCTAGCAGCCGTTCGCCACCTTTGTGTGCTTCTTATCAAGCAGGTCCAGTACTTCCGAGATCGTGCTGCACTGCGTCGTATTGCCAGCCATATCGACCACCCAGCTCGAATTCCTGTTACCCGAGATCGACGCGAACGCAGAAGCGTCGTTGGCCAGACCGTAGCCGCTACGCTCGAGAGCCCGCTTCATCCAAAGACCCTGCAGTCCGGTCGCATCCAGGCGAACGTTGGCAAAGACTGCAGGCTTGCTGCGGAACGCTCCTAACTCTCCGTCGAAGGTGAGATCGGGGCTAGCGAAGGTCGACTCCAACGCACCGCTAAGTACCAAGTCCTCTGGTGATCCAACACGCACGTTCTCTTCGCCTTGCATCAGCCACAGTGTGTCTGCCGATCTGATCGCAAGGTCTAAATCGTGGGTTGACATCAGGATGGCCAGGTCAGCCTCCCGCGCCAGTCGCCGGAGCAGCCCAGTGATCTCGACCCTTGTGGGCAGATCGAGAAATGCAGTCGGCTCATCGAGAAGCATCACTGAAGGCTTCTGGGCCAGCGCGCGGCCTATCATGATCCGCTGGCGCTCGCCGTCGCTCATCTCTGAGATTTCGCGATTGGCCAGCCGCTCAGAGTGAGTTACTTCTATAGCCCAACCGACGATCTCGTGATCCGACTGACGGAGTCTTCCCGACCAGCCTGTGTGCGGGAATCGTCCGAGGCTGACCAGGTCGTAGCCGGTGAGCCTGGTGATGCTCAGTCGATCAGTGAGCACGACGCTGAGAAGCTTTGCAAGTTCAGCTCCGGGCAGGCCGTGCAGATCAGTCCCCTGGATCAGGGTCTGGCCCTTTATCGCCGGCTGCATTCGGGCAATCGTCCTGAGAAGTGTGGACTTGCCAGCTCCGTTCGGCCCCAGCAGGCACACGAACTCCCCATGACTCAGACGGACGTTGATCGACGAGACGATGACTTTTGAACGGCGTCGACCAGTCTTGTAACCGACCGAAAGATCCCTGGTTTCAAGCGCGATTCGTGGCGTCAAGGTCATGTCGAATAGCCTCGCCTGGTTCTCATGAGAACCCAGATTGCGACTGGAGCGCCGAATAGCGCAGTGGCGGCATTGATCGGCAGGCTGAGGTTGCTGTTTGGCATCTCCGCCAGCAGCCCGCAGGCCATTCCGATGATTGCGCCCACTAGTAGCGTTCCCGGAACGAGAATTCGATGATCAGAGGTTCCGAATAGTCCGCGTGCGATGTGAGGAACCGCGATACCGAGGAAACTGATGGGTCCCGCATAAGCCACGATAGCGCCAGCCATCACGGACGCGCTGGCGAGGATCGTGATTCGCGCCGCTCGAACATCCAGTCCCATGCTCCTCGCATAGTTTTCG
>JANQIZ010000166.1 GCA_028281895.1 Dehalococcoidia bacterium | reverse complement strand
ACCCGCGATTCCAGGATCCCGATTTTGATCCGAAGTCACCAGAAGCCGAGAAGATTGGCCGCGAATTGATCGCCCAGATGGAGTCGATATTCGCCACTCGCACAACAGACGAGTGGTTCGCCTATCTGCGAGAGCGAGACATCCCGTGCGAACCGGTGCGATTCATCGAAGAGCTGGTGGACGATGAGCAAGCTCTGGCGAACGACTACGTGATCAAGCTCGATCACTCAGCAGGCTTCAGCTACAGCTCATCTGGCCCGATCATCCAGTTCGAAAGCGGAATGCCGGAGATGCGATCATCGCCTGCTCTCGGAGAGCACACTGACGAGATCCTGGGCGAGGTCGGCCTCTCTCGATCCGACCTGAGCTGAGCGGCTGCGGACGTGTGCTCAGGT
This sequence comes from Dehalococcoidia bacterium, assembly GCA_028281895.1. Lineage (GTDB taxonomy): Bacteria > Chloroflexota > Dehalococcoidia > Lucifugimonadales > Lucifugimonadaceae > JAJCYX01. The sequence continues at coordinate 2,012 of JANQIZ010000166.1, read as the reverse complement.
GAATCCTTCCGCTGGACAGGCACGTCATAATGACAGGCTTAATTACGAAAGCTTGCCAGTTTGACCATCGCAGACACAGAGCAGGAACAATCACGGGCGCAGGACGGCCTCGACGTGCTCCGGATGCCAGGTGGCATCCAGGTCCGCAGAGAGACCCTCATCCTGCTGACTTCAGCCGTCGTCCTGATGCTGCTAGGCGGCATTCTCACCATCTTTGTAAGAGGCGATGAGCTACTGCCGGGAGAGCTGGAGATCACGCGCTGGCTGATTCGCCTTGATGCCGATCCTGTGCTGCTGGTCTCCGAATTCCTGGACTACATCTCTGAGAACGAAGTCGCTCCAGTGGTGTTCGTCATCCTGCTGCCTGTTGTCTGGATACTGTTTGGCCGCCGGGCGCTGATTCTCTTCGGAATATCCGGCAGCCTCACCGCGTTCACGGTGATCACCAATCTCGCCGATCGCGCGCGGCCCACTCCTGACCTGCGATTCGAGGAGATCGTCAAGGAGTCTGGAATCTACCCGAGCGGCCACGTCTTCTTCGGCATCTTGGTCTTCGGCATGATCGGATACATCGCCTGGAAGCAGATGCGACCCGGCATCCTCCGCACGGCTGCCGTCACACTCATGGCAGCGATAGCGATTCTGATGGGGCCGTCTCGCGTTATCGAGCTCGACCACTGGCCCGCAGACACCTTCGGCTCCTACCTGCTGGCCACTCCCTTCTTCCTCGTTCTGATCTGGCTCGACAGGCACCCGGTGACGCAGCCGGGCGGCTGGGTCCACGGCATCTTCGCTGCTGGCAAGCGCGTGGAGGACGGTGTGCGCAGGCGGCTGTATTCGGGCAGGCACTGAGGCGCGTTTCTGCGACTTGCGATAGCCTTGCCGCATGGTCAGGGGACTTTTCACTCGTCTAGAACGTGCGCTGGCATACTTCCCGGAACTAACGCTGAAGGGAACGCCGGAGCATGTTGGGCTTGAGTATGAAGACCTGTGGCTTGAGACCGATGATGGCAACCGGGTTCACGGCTGGTGGATCCCCGGTCCTGCCAGGACTCCTTTGCAGGCCACATCGGGCCAGCCCACCTGGGTCTACTTTCATGGCAACGGCGGCAACATCAGCGCGCGCCTCGACGGCTATCGGTCAATTCATCGATTCACCGGCGCCAACATCCTCGCTATCGACTATCGCGGGTTTGGACTGAGCGAAGGCCAGCCCTGCGAAGCGGGAACATATGTCGACGGCCTGGCAGCCGTTGCTGAAGCCAGGCGGCGTCATGGATCATCCAAGGGACCGCTCGTGCTGCTCGGTGTCTCGATGGGATCTGCAGTGGCATCCCGTCTCGCGTGCGACACCTCTCCAGATGCCGTTGTCCTCGAATCTCCACCGTCTTCGTTCCTGGACCTCGCCCCTGTCCACTACCCGTGGACTCGCTGGCTGCCGCTGTCGCTCATCATGCAGTACAGGTACGAGACAAAGAACCATGTCGCCCGGTCAAACGTGCCCACGCTCGTAGTGCACGGCGACGAGGACGACATCGTTCCCTTGTTCTCTGGCCAGATAGTTTTCGATAGAGCGAACGAGCCGAAGCAACTGCACGTTGTGAAGGGCGGGACGCACGACAGGCCTGACCTTGTCGATGAAGCTCGCTACTACGAAGTGGTGAACCGCTTCATAGACGAGTTCGCATCGCCCGTGCACGTACAGCACGATCAGTCGCTCGCTGCCGACTAGCGCGTCCGGTTTCAAACCAGCGCTTTCGAACTCCTGAACAGGGAAGCTGCCGAGCTACGCGCCCTTTTGGGACGGAACGTGAACCCTTGGCCTGCCAAACCTGAAGCGGAACCTCGATGGCGGAAGCGTTCTGCCGGTCACTGCCGGGCGATTCACAACAGGGATTGCGCCAGGCTCCTGCTCCGGACGCTTTACGATCGAGCCGCCATGCAAAGGCCGCGGCGGACGCTTGAGGCCGAAGCTCGAAGTCGGACCTTCAGGCCTGAACTGGTCGAGGAAC
>JANQIZ010000128.1 GCA_028281895.1 Dehalococcoidia bacterium | reverse complement strand
GAGCGGACGTCTGCTTGCCAGTAGCGGAGCGCATGTCACCGCTTTCGCTCTCACAGGTCGGCCAGACCCGGACGAGAAGCGTGTGCTGGCTGAAGAAGCGGGCGTGGAATTTGTGGAGCTATCAGGGCGCAAAGACGCTGCCGACGTGCTCACTGCTGCTGCTGAGACCTGCGATGTGCTGCTCGATGCGGTCCTTGGCACAGGCCAGTCACGCCCCATCGAAGAGCCGCTGGCCGGACTGCTTCATGCAGCCCGCGCTGCCAGCACCGTTGTCGCCGTCGATGTGCCCACTGGAATGAACTCGGACACTGGCGAGTTCGACAAGAACGGCCTGCCTGCTCACCAGACCGTGATGCTGGGACACCCGAAGATCGGTCCGCTGGTGAGCGCTGGCGATGGAGCCTGCGGGCAGATCGATGTTCGAGATATCGGAATCCCACAAGGACTGGCGAACGACGTAAAGACGGAGCTAATCACGCCAGATCTTGCCCGCTCCCTGCTGCCTGAAAGAGCCGGCTCTGCCAACAAAGGCTCGTTTGGCAGAACGCTAATCGTTGGAGGCTCTCTCACCTATCCCGGCGCCCCCATGCTCGCCACCCGCGCTGCGCTCAGGTCGGGCTGCGGACTGACCTACCTTGCTACAGCGGAGCCTGTGCACCGTCTCATTGCCGGTTCAGAGCACGAGGCGATCTACCTCTCCCTTCCAGCAGACAACGACGGCAAGTTCGATGTGAACTCAGCGGTCGGACAGCTTGTGGAGATCGCGGAAGGGATGGACTCGGTCCTCATCGGGCCGGGCCTCGGCCAGTCGACAGCCACGATCAGCCTGGTTGAAAAACTGGTCCGCAATCTGCCGGGCAATGTGCCCGTGGCGCTGGACGCCGATGCGCTCAACATACTGTCCCGCACTCCCAACTGGTCCGACCAGATGGCAGCGACGCGTGTACTCACTCCGCATCCCGGAGAGATGGCAAGGCTGTTGCGGATGGAAGTGCCGGAAGTCCAGGCAGACCGTCCATCTGCTGCGCTTGACGCCGCAAGCAGATTCAATGCCGTTGTGATCCTAAAAGGCGCGGCGACACTCATCGCAACACCTGAAGGCGATCTGAGGATCAGTCCGTGGGTCAACTCGGGGCTTGCAAAGGGCGGAACAGGAGACGTGCTCGCAGGACTGCTGGCAGGACTGCTGGCACAGTCGCCGGGCCGTCCGTTCGACATGGCGGCGCTCGCCGTTCACCTGCATGGGCTGGCAGGCGACATCGCTGCGAGGCAGATAGGCCAGCGAGGCATGGTCGCAGGTGATGTCGCAAACGCCCTGCCCCGCGCGCTCTGCGAGACCGAGTAGTCAGTCTGTGAGAACTGGGTGCGCTCCCTTGCAAAATACGGTCGAACGTATAATCGTGTTCCCATGGAGCGACTATTCGCAGTAGACATCGGCAACACGAACATCACCTTCGGCGTGTTCGAAGATGAGCACCTGCGCGCCACCGCTCGTGTCTCCACCGACCCGAGCAGGACCTCCGACGAGGTGAGCCTCATGATCGCCGGGCTCTTACAGGCCCGCGGAATCGAGCCTCGCGTTCTCGATTCAGTCACGATGTGCTCCGTCGTCCCTTCTATGACCAAGACGGTCGAGGACTCGATTCGAGACCTGACCGAAATCGACCCACTGGTCGTCGGCCCCGGCGTAAAGACCGGCATCCGAGTCAGCTACGACCGCACGCAGGATGTAGGCACTGACCGCGTGGTGGATGCCGTCGCCGCTCTCACGCTCTATGGCAAGCCGGCCATCGTCGTCGACATCGGCACGGCTACGGTCTTCGATGCCATAAATGAAGACGGCGAGTACATAGGCGGAGCGATCGCGCCGGGAATGCGACTGGCTGCCGAGGCTCTCTACAGCAACACATCGATGCTCAGACGCGTCGACCTCACAGCTCCGGAGGCGGCCATTGGTCGCAGCACTGTCGCCTCGATGCAGTCTGGACTGGTGTTCGGCTACGTCGAGCTGATCGAAGGCATGATCCGCCGCATATCTGAAGAGCTTTCGCCGGATGCGCCAGGGGACTGCACCGTCGTAGCTACAGGTGGTCTTGCCGAGGCAATCGCGCCGCACACTGACGCCTTCGACACCTACGATCCGGACCTGACGCTGCACGGGCTGCGCATAGTCAGCGAGATGAACCGTTGAGCGGCAGCAGCAACAGCGCAGAGGTTCCACAGTTCCTGCCACTCAAGGACAGGAAGATCGTCCTTGGTGTGAGCGGCAGCATCGCGGCCTACAAGGCGGCAGACCTGGCGAGCAAGCTGGTGCAGGCCGGAGCGCAGGTCGATGTCATCCTCACCGAATCGGCGCAGGAGTTCATCGGCAAATCGACATTTGCAGCGCTGACTCACAGACCTGTGACGACGGGCCTGTGGGAAGCCAACTCTCCGCTGGCTATAGACCACGTTTCGCTGGCCATCGAGGCCGATTGCGTTGTGGTCGCCCCTGCCACTGCCAACACGCTGGCGAAGCTCGCTCTCGGTCTCTCCGATGACGCGCTGGGAGCGACGGTGCTGGCGACCTCCGCTCCGATAATTGTCGCGCCCGCAATGGACGCAAACATGTACGCCTCTGACGCTGTGCAGCAGAACGTTGCGACACTGCGCGATCGCGGCGTTACGGTCGCAGAGCCGGGCGAGGGAAGACTCGCATCAGGCCTGATCGGTAAAGGCAGAATGCAGGAGCCCTCGCAGATCGCCGGACTGGCTCGCAAAGTGATCGGCCGGAGCGGCGACTACGCCGGACGAAAAGTGGTGGTCTCAGCAGGCGGCACACAGGAGCCTCTAGACCCTGTCCGTTACATCTCGAACCGGTCATCGGGAAAGATGGGATATGCGCTCGCCGAAGCAGCTCGCGACCGCGGCGCAGATGTGACGCTCGTGACCGCTCCGACCGCGCTGGAAGCTCCTGCCGGGATATCGGTAGTTCCTGCAGCGACCGTGGCATCGATGCGTGAAAGCGTAATGTCCGCATCCGCATATGCCGATCTCCTCGTGATGGCGGCTGCTATCTCTGATTTCAGTCCGGCTGAGGTCGCTCCGGAGAAGATCAAGAAAGACGAGTCTGGACTGACGCTGGAGCTGGCGAAGAACGAGGACTGGATGCCGCTGGTGACGGGAAGGAAGCTGGTGAAAGTGGCGTTCGCCGCGGAGACCGGCGACGCTGCTGCAAAAGCGGCGGACAAGGTGGCTTCGAAAGGCGCTGTCTTCACCGTTGCGAACGATGTGTCGGAAGCGGGATCAGGCTTTGGAACCGACACCAACAGGGTCACGTTCGTAGACGCCAGCGGCAACACCGAGCCGATGCCTCTCATGGACAAGCTGGCGGTCGCACACGCCATCCTCGACAGAGCGCTGCCCCACCTGATCTAGCTCTGGGCGCTGCTCTGGCGGGGCGGCCTGGCTGCAGCTACCAGCAGTCCGCCTGCAGCAAAGATCACAGCAGCTATCCAGAACGAGTCGGCATAGCTGCCCGTCGAGTCGTAGATCTGCCCGGCCAGTATCGGACCGATGAGCACTGGCACAGTCGCCACGACCATCATCACGACGCCTGAGATCTTGCCGTAGTGCCGCAGGCCGAAAGCTTCGAGAACGACGAGCGACATGAGCGGGCCGATGCCGCCGAACCCTGTCCCGAAGTAGAGAATCGCCGCGAACGCCAGGTTCGAGCCACCAGCGAGAATCACGAGGATGACGCCTGACGACATGATGCTGATGGCGATGATGAACGAGACCCTTGCAGTCAGCTTCTCGCTCAACCAGCCCCAGGTCAGCTTGCTCACAAGCGCCATGCCTGCGAGGGCGGTCAACCCTGTAGCCGCCTTCGTCGAACCCCATCCTTCCGCCTCAAGATGAGGAATCAGCTGGGTCATGAACGACGGATAGCTGAACCCGGCACAGGTCACTCCCAGCAGGAGCAGCCAGAACCGGCGGCCATGAATCGCCTCGCTCAGCGTCGATTCCGATTCGAACGCAGCGCCGTTCGCACTGGAGCGGCCGGGTTTGGGCTTCTCCTCCTCTCCAGGTCGAGGCGCGTCCCTGATCACCAGCCACGCAGCCACGGCAACCACCAGCAAAGAGAAGGCGATGATTCCGTAAGCAGACCGCCAGCCTGGCCCTGCGATGACCAGCGTAAGCAGAGGCGCGCCAACAAGGCCGAAGACATTGTTTCCTGTTATCGCCGTGCCCATCATCCGTCCACGGGTGTACGGGAACCACGCGCCCATCAGCTTCCCAACCGGCTGGAACGCCGCAGGCATCCCGATCGCCAGCAGCACTGCCGACAGGTACCAGTGCCACAGCTCGCTCATGCCGACGCGCACGAAGAACGCCGCAGCGACCAGCAGCAGCGAGCCTGTCACGAGATGTCGTGATCCGTATCGGTCGATCACGATGCCGATGAGCGGAGCGATGAGGCCTGAGATCAGTCCAATTGAGAGCGAGACGTTGATCTCGGTCCGCGACCATCCGAACGCATCTTCAAGCGGTTTGACGAACAGTCCGAAGCCGTATTGCGATCCACCTGAGACGAACGCGGTGGTGAAGAACGAGACCCAGACGATGGCCCAGCCGCGGCTCATCCGGTAGCTGCGCAGAGATCGTTCGGCATCTGGCTGAAGAGAATCGGATTCGGATGCCGGCGGGTTCAGCGGAGATTGTTTGCCGGCCAAGAAGCGCTCCGGGTTCTGTGCACAGGAGTGATGCGCGAAGATGGCAAATATAGCACCGGCTATCTGGTACGCTCTGCAGATCGTTTTCAGATCACGCGGCGCAACCCTTTTCACCGATGCAGGAGCAGCTAATGAGGCTTTACTGGAGAGAACGAAAGAAGGGCTTCGATCTCTGTGTTGAGGAGGAAGACGGCTCGCGCTTTTCAGTGGGCGGCGTCCGTCAGACCAAGCGAGGTATCGAGGCGCTTGCCAAGACCATGACCTACGACCCCGGCCGGGCGATCAAGGGTCTCAACAACTTCGAGGAAGGCCGCGCCTTCGTTGAGCAGTTCGAACCGTGGCGAGACTTCTTCCCCGGCGAGCCTCTGGAGTTGGAGAAAGAGATCGTTCCTCTGCCCGAGGAGTAACCGCTACAGCCCCCTCGCCAATCGACCACAGAGCTGCTAATGCCACTAGAAACCGTCGATCCGTCAATCCTCAAAACCCTCGCTGAATACGATTCGGCCACGGTGCAAAACGCCGCCATCCTGGTGAGAGGCTACGTGCCCGAGGAGACCGACTACACCGGCCCCGATCTTCTCCACATGCTCGAAGGAGCCGGACCGGTCACCGTGGGCTACGCGCTCACATCAACCTGGACGCCGCTAACCGAACCGTCTCAGGCAACCGTTGATCGCAACGCTTTCTGGGACTCGATCGGCGAGGCAAACGCGCCTGTGATCGCCGTACTCAAAGACATCGACAGGCCGGCCAGGCGCGGCGCGATCATCGGCGACGGCATGGCGTTCACGATGAAGGCTCTTGGAGCGGTCGGAGCGGTAGTCGACGGCAATGCGCGCGACCTGCCCGGAATCGATCAATCAGGCCTCGCGTTGTGGGCTACCGGACAGGCTCCGGGGCATGGACCGTTCAACGTCATCGAGCATGGAATCCCGGTTGAGGTCGCTGGCCTGACCATCACGCCGGGCTCCATCCTCGTGTGCGACGGCGATGGCGTGACGCAAGTGCCTTTAGACATCGCGGCAGATGTAGCGAAAGCGTGCGCCGATGTGCGGGACAAGGAATCGGCCCTGCACCGCTACTTCAATTCGCCGGATTTCGACTTCGAAAAGTGGCGCGCCGAGCGGTAAGCGTCGGATGCCGAACCGTCGCTGCATGGGGACTGAAGAGATGACCGGCAGCGAACAGAGCATCTGGTGGATTCGCCGGGATCTCCGGCTGAACGACAACACTGCGCTTGCCAAGGCCGCGACCGGCGGCCGCACCGTGCTGCCGCTGTTCATCCTCGACCCGCGCCTGACAGGTCTTGACGCTGAAAAGCGACTCCGCTTCCTGTACTCCGGTCTACACGCGCTTGATGCAGAGCTGAAGAAACTGGGAAGCCGTCTGTTCCTCCGCACCGGAGACCCTGCACAGGTGCTGGGTTCAGTGGCGTCGGAGCTCGGTGAGACGAAAGTCTACGCCGAAGAGGACTTCACACCGTTCTCCCGCCGCAGGGATGCGGATGCAATGAACAGCGTGCAGTTGGAGTTGACCGGTGGCCTGACCGTGGTGCATCCAGCAAAGGTGCTGAACCGGGAAGGCAGGCCATACCGGGTGTTCTCCCAGTTCAAGAAGCGCTGGGAGGAACTCGCTGGGGAGGTTTCCGTCAGGCAGACGCGAACGCGTTTTGCGGCGCCGGACGCGATCGACTCCGAACCTCTGCCGAGCCTCCAGGGCGATGGTCCAGATGCCGGTGAAGCTGTCGCCGAGCGGATGCTGGACAGGTTCGTTTCGTCTAGCGGGTTGGAGAACTACGCGAGCGACCGCAGCCGTGTCGACTCAACGACGACCTCTGGTCTCTCCCCGTTCATACGCTTTGGCATGATCTCGGCGCGGCAGTTGGTCGCAACGGCACAGGCTGCGGCGAAGGGCGAAACTGAAACATCGGCACGTAGCTGGTTGAGCGAAGTCATCTGGCGCGAGTTCTTCCAATCAGCGATCTACCACTTCCCGGAGTCGACAACGCGCTGTCTGCGGCCCGAGTTCGAGGGCATCGAATGGCGCAACAACCCGGATGAGCTTGCAGCCTGGCGGGAAGGTCGTACCGGGTACCCGGTTGTGGATGCCGCCATGCGTCAACTGCAAGCGGAGGGATGGATCCACAACCGGCTTCGCATGATCGTTGCGTCGTTCCTCGTGAAAGACCTGCTGATCGACTGGCGACTCGGTGCAAACTGGTTCATGAGACAGCTCATCGACGGCGATACCGCGGCCAACATCGGCGGCTGGCAGTGGACGGCGGGGACCGGCCTCGATGCTGCGCCTTACTTCCGGGTCTTCAACCCTGTGCTGCAGGGCCGGAAGTTCGATCCGCACGGAGACTACGTACGCCGCTGGGTTCCAGAGGTCGCGTCGGTGCCTGACAGGTTCTTGCACAACCCGTGGGACTGGCCGGAACTGCAGTCGGCAAAGATCGATTACCCACCGCCAATCGTCGAGCACAAGGCGGCGCGCCAGCGTGCGCTCGACGCCTTCAATGCGGCGAAGTCGAGCTACACGGGTTGAAGGCGAGCGGTAGGGACACTACTCCTCCAGCGGCTCTATCTCGGCTACGAACCTTGCCTCTGCTGTGGCATCGGCAGCGCCGTTGAACTGAATCTCCGGCGCGCCGCCAGCGGCTGCCACGTCTGCGAGAACCAGCTCAAGGTCAGCCCTGCCCTGCTCGTCCGCTGAAAGCCGCAGCGAAGACAGCGGCTTGCCCAGCGAGATCCCCGCCTCTGATTTCGCCTTGCGCACCGCAGCAATAGCCTCGCATGCAGCAGCGAACGAGCTTTCATTGTCAGGAGCGGACACCGTGTCGAGACGATGCGCGGCTGGCAACCCACCCTCTGACTCCCTCCCTGCGAGGGAGGGAGAAGTAATAGCGTTCGCCGACTCGCCCGGCCACGGAGCCATGTGCACAGACGGAATGCCGGTCTCGTCAGCGAAGACCCATGACCACACCTCGTCAGCGATGGTCGGCACAAACGGCGCAAAGAGCCTCAGCATCACCGAAAGCCCCAATCGCAGACCCGCCACTGCCGACGCTCGCCCCTCGGCATCGTCCTCGCTTCGGGTCCTGCCCTTAAGCAGCTCGATGTAGTTGTCGGTGAAGGCGCTCCAGAAGAACTCCTCGGTCACCTGCAGCGCCGTGGCGAACTCGTACTCGTCGAACGCAGCGGTCGCACGCCGCGCAACCTCTCGCAGCTCAGCCACGAACGCACGGTCAAGCTCGTTCGAGACATCGCCGACCGCGCCCGACTGAGCGAGCACGAACTTGCCAGCGTTATAGAGCTTGGTAACGAGCTTGCCGCCGATCTTGAAGACCGACTCGTCGTAGGCCATATCCATGCCAAGACGTCCGTTTGCCGACCAGTAGCGGACGGCGTCGGCACCGAACTGCTCAACAAGAGGCAGGG
>JANQIZ010000108.1 GCA_028281895.1 Dehalococcoidia bacterium | reverse complement strand
GTGTCAGCTCCCGGCTCGAACATCACCTCGCCCTCGCCTCCGCCGTCGGAGAGAAATCGTTTCCCTTCCAGGAGTTTCCGGATGGGCGAAGCCATGTGGCACATAACGAACTCGATATCGCCCACAGCGCTGTCCCGCATTCGCCGTTTGGCCTCCTGGATGAACGGCGCGTAGTGCCAGCCGTATGGAACCAGTAGCTCGACTCCATTTCGCTCCGCGGCTTCGACCAGCTCCCGCGCATCCGCGGCATTGGTGGTCAGGGGCTTCTCGCACATCACCGACAGGCCACGCTCAATGGCAGCGAGGGCGTGTTGATGATGAAGCGAGTGAGGCGTGCTGACGATCACACCGTCGAGGTCAAGCTCCAGCAGCTCTTCAAAGGACTCGGTGGCATGCGTGAATCCGAAGCGAGATTTGACCTGCTGCAGTTCGTCAGCGCCCAGCCTGCAGACGGCTGCCATCTCGATGTCGTCGCGCTGCTCCAGCACCGGCATGTGGTTGGTGGTCGCCCACCAGCCAGCGCCGATGAAACCGATGCGAGCCTTGCCATCACTCGTCGGCATCCCGGTTTCCTTTCGTGTCATCTGCCTGGCCAGTCAATCCGAAGAGCTCCATCGCCTCCGCCACCGCTGAGGCAGAAGCCGCCTCTGCAGACTGTTTCCCTTTCTTGCCGCGTTGCGACTTCGGCTTCCTCTTCTTCTTTGGTCGCGGAAGCGCAGCCTCGGCCCTGCGCCGCTGGCAGTCTGCGCAGGTGCAGGTCTTCGGGTGCTTTCCCGTTCCCCAGTTGTGACGCTCTCTCAATTCAGCCAGAACCTCTAGCCGTGGAATGTTGGTGAGTGCGTTCCGATCTCTGACACGGCGCGGGCTTCCATCTCGTCGGCAGTGTGCGGATTGTCAGGCCACTCTTCAGATGGAACATGCGAGAGACGAAGCATCAACCTGCTGATCTGGCCGACGTATTCCTTCAATTCGCGGACATTCAGCTTCTGCGCTGAATCGCCGAACTCGTGATGGAACTCCGAAGTGGCGTGACGACCGTAGAATCGCCAGCGCCAGAGTATCCCCGCCGGAATTCCTGCCCGGGTAAACGGGAAGTGATCGGAGTGAGCATCAAGCGGACCCTGGACGTGGCACTGCAAAGAGTCTCCCATTGTGTTGAGACGCTCCTGCATGAAGCCCCGCATGTGCTCTGTCATCACCACTACGCCCTTCATGTGTCCCGTCGACAACTCATCAAGGTTCAGAGCGAATCGCGGCGGTGAAGTCCGGCCGTCCTTGCCGTGGTGCCGTGCGACATAGGCGTATGCGCCCTGTAAACCCTGTTCCTCTCCCGACCACGTAGCGAACCGGATCGTTCTCGCGGGTGCAACACCGGTCTCACGCTTCAGGGCAGCAAGCACGCGTGCGGCCTCCATGACCGCAACGGTTCCAGATGTGTTGTCGTTGCCGCCCGGTGTGCCGAAGACTGTGTCGTGGTGCCCGGCGACGATCACGTGCTCGTCAGGCATGGTCTCCCCGGCAATCTCGGCAATTACATTGTTCGCTGGCGTATCGAAGAAGCGGGACTCAACGCGCAGAGTGGCAACAGTGCCGCGTGCTGCGAGGTACTTCAGGCGTCCGCCAGCTTCGAACGAGATGTTTACGGTTGGCAGTGGCTGGGGCGCTATGCCGGGCGCTCGCCAGTCATTGGCGCTCCTGTACTCCATCCGTCCGCCGGTCTTCGATTCGACCACGACCGCAGCGACCGCTCCCTGCTTGGCAGCGAGTGTCAGCCTTGCGGTGTGCGGCAGAGGTGGTGTGAACGGCTCCGGGCCAAGGTGCATCACGACGATTGATCCGCTGAGCGCATCGCCAGCCGCAGCGATCTCTCGCTCCGTTCCGTAGCCGACATCGACTACCGGAGCGGTCAATCCGTCAACAGCCGGGCATCGAAGAAAAGGCTTGATCTCAAGAGCTTCCCCGGTGCCGTCGACGGTCAATGAAGCGTCGGAGTAGTCCCAGCTATCGAGTGAAAACTCCTCGAGCCTCGCCTGCTCCAGTCCGTTCTCGACCATCTGAGCGTGGATATAGTCGGCAGCCTCAAGATCGGAGGCGCTGCCGCCCCATCGCGGGCCAATCTCGTGGCACAGGTGGTCGCGGTACTCGGGAATCCGTGAGCCCGCCCACGCCTCACCCATGAGGAATCTGTCGATACTGTGCCAGTCGAGTTGCGTCATCTCTGCTCTCTCATCGGTTGCTTGGCAGCCTACCCTGGCGCTGCCACGATCGGGCCTAGCCGCGACCGATGAACGGCATCTTCGTAGCCATGATTGTCAGGAACTGGACATTCACATCCAGCGGCAGATCAGCTATGTACAGCACCTGCTCTCCAACGTGTTTGACATCGAATGTTGGCTCGACCTTTGTCTCGCCAGTAGCCTGCGGAACGCCGTTGGACATGCGAGCTGTCATAGGCGTTGCAGCATTGCCTATATCGATCTGCGAGCAGGCGATGTTGTATTTGCGGCCATCGAGCGAGGTGACGCGAGTGAGGCCAGTGACGCCGTGCTTGGTAGCCGTGTAAGGGGCCGAGCCGGGGCGCGGGACATAGGCGGAGAGAGAGCCGTTGTTGATGATGCGGCCGCCCATCGGGTCCTGGTCTTTCATGATCAAGATGGCTTCGCGCGTGCAGAGGAAGATGCCGGTCAGGTTGACATCAACAACAGCCTGCCACTGCTCCGGGGTGATCTCCTCCATCGATGGCGCGTTGGCTCCCATGCCGGCGTTGTTGAATAGCACATCCAGCCGTCCGAATTCGCCAACAGTCTTCTTGAAGACATCGCTCACGGCGTCGGCTTTGCCTACGTCTGCAGATACAGGCAGTGCGTTGCCCGAGTTCGCGCCGGCAAGTCCAGCAGTCTCTTCGAGCGCCTCAAGCCGCCTGCCCACCAGGGTGACTTTGTAGCCTCCTCCGAGAAGCGAAAGCGCCGCCGCACGGCCCACTCCGCTTCCTGCTCCGGTGACGACGGCAACTCTGTCGTTAGTCAAATCAGTTCTCCCTGGGTTCACTCAGTAGCGCTAGCTCGGCAGATCGGCGCCGCATCTCTCGCGGCAATCTGTCCGTCGACTGGGAGAATACAGGTCAATGGGAACCTGTGTGAACTGCTGTGCCAGAAACGGCAAGACCGGGACAATCCCACTCACATGGTTTTATCCCGGTCTTGATGAGGAGCTATGTATCGTCTGTTAGCCGGCTGCACGCTCCAGCTCAATGAGCTCGTCATCGTCTGCGTCCAGACCTTCTAAATCATCAACCTCTGCCGACTGATCGGAAGTGACGGCAGCTACTGCAACCTCTTCCTCCGCATCTCTTCGCATCTCCTCGTAGTCGAGCTTCCGAACCGATGCTGCGCTCTTCTCGAAACCGCAGTTCAGACAGGACAGATAGCTTCCAAAGAAATCGGACTCGAGCTGGACCGTACCGGTCTTGCATCGGGGACATGAGTTGAAATAGAGCACTGTGGCCTCCCCCTAGGATTGGGAACGTCCCCGGTTGCGCTGCCGAGCACGTCCGCTTGCGAGATTGGCCGCACAATAGGGTGGTGTCAGTGCAGTCTGCCAAGCGGGTTTTGCAACCGGTTTCCGTGTTTTTCGGCGGATTTCGAGTTTCCCGGTCCCCGACAAATACACGGATTCGCAGTACGAACGTGATAGCAAGTTTGCCGCGCAGACGTGGAATCAGTAGATTGCTGCCACTGGCTCTATCCAGGACCACTCGAACCTCTTCACAAGGAAAACGCAATGCCCCGTCTCTATGTCCTCGGCGCCGGCACACCAACACCAACACCGGATCGCTTCGGCTCAGCATTCGTGCTCGATATCGATGGCGAGAAGATCATGCTCGACTGTGGTCCCGCAGCCACGCACAAGCTTGTGAAGGCAGGCTTGTGGCCGACCGACATCGACCATCTCTTCTTCACTCACCACCACTTTGATCACGACATCGACTACCCGTGCTTCCTGCTGTGCCGCTGGGACCAGAGCATCGGTAAGGAAAACCAGTTACAGGTCTTCGGTCCGACGCTGACTGAGAAGATCACCGAGGGTGTGATTGGGGATGACGGCATCTTTTCCCATGACTGGAAGGCACGTGTCTACCACCCGCTCAGCCAGCAGGTGTATGTAAATCGCGGCGGCAAGCTGCCCCGGCCGAAGCCTGACATCAAGGCGACCGATGTGGGACCGGGGCATGTGTTCACTGCCGATAAGTGGGAGGTGAACTCCGCTCCAGCCGAGCATGTGCAGCCGTACCTCGATTCGCTGGCGTATCGCTTCGATGCGAAAGACGGCAAGTCTGTCGTCTTCACAGGTGACACTCAGCCATGCCAGTCAGTGGTTGATCTGGCAAAAGACGCGGATGTGCTGATCTCGATGTGCTGGGACGACCAGGAGCTGATGGACGCAGACGGTGAGGCGGTTGGACAGACAGGTACAACGGGCGCGGCACGGATGGCGCAAGAGGCGGGTGTGAAGAAGCTTGTGCTGGTTCACATGGGCCCGCACATCGCTCAGCATGGGCCACTGGAAAAAGGGCTGGGAGACATACGAGAGGTCTTCTCCGGCGAGGTGATCTATGCCGAGGAGATCATGTCCTTCGGGCTCTAGCGCTTACTGATAAAGCACGAGCCACGATGAGGCTCATGCCCCACGGTTTCCCAGCACCCGGCAAATCTCTGTCCGTACACGGCGGACCGCTCAGTGACTTCAAGAATGGTGGCCGGCGAGTTGTGCTCGCACAGCCAGCCACTTGATCCAGAGAAAGCTCTTCTCTTCTATGAGCAGCGCGACCGCTTTGGCGGCAAGGGCTTTGGAGATCAGTAACTCGACACCCTGATCTCGGACCCTCTGATACGCGCTGAGATTCGTCTTCCGTGCGTAGGTGTCGACCGACACCCTGGCATGGCCACCTCAGCCAATGGCGTCCAGGTAGTCGAGAGCGATGGGCCGGTCTCTTCGGCTCAGGTTGCGTTTCGCGGCGTCTGTGAGAAGGAGTTGCATTGAAGTAGATCGTCGCCGGGGTCATATGCGCCGGGTTGCAGGGTAACGAATTCGATGCGATATTCCGCTCACGCACCCGTCGTAATACCTTATAGATGCAGACTAGAGAAGATCGGGCGCGTGCCTGACTGACAGCGGAGACAAAATCGCGTCGAATCTCGAAACCGCTGTTGGCGTGCCAAACCAATTGTGATATTGTTCACACTCGACGTCTGCAGACGGTGCGGAAACGTGCATTCTGACCAGAAATCCGAAGACGATTCGGACCACGAGGACAGCGGGCACGGACCGGGGCAGACCGGCCGGGAAGAGACCGGCTTGCAGGAAACAGCTATCCTGCTTGCGCGCATCTCCGGAATCGGCTGGTATGTGGCTGGAAGCATCGGTCTGGGAGTACTCGTGGGCTGGTGGCTCGACAGGCAGTTCGACACCGAGCCGGTGCTGCTGCTGGTGGGGCTGCTCCTGGGTGTGATTGCGGCATTTGTTGGAATGATCCGCCTGCTGGGCGCATTGGGCAAAAAGCGCTCGAAGGGCTGAAGGCAGATACGGTCAGATCCTGGCCGTCATAAAAAGGGCAGTTCAGAAACCATTGGGGAAACTATTCTCTAACCCCAAGCTACTCACCGCCGCGATTGTGGTCGTTGCGGTTCTCCTTATATCCGTAGCAGGTGGAGCTCTTGGAGCAGCCTTTGGCGCCGGGTTCCTTGGCGGTCCTATCCCGCTGATCCAGCTGCCCGCCGAGTACATCACTGAGATCGGCAGCTACCAGCTAATGAACACCTTCGTGATGTTCTGGCTGGCCATCCTTGTCCTCTTCTTCCTCACATTCCTCGCCACCCGGAACATCAAAGAGGTTCCCGGCCGATGGCAAGGGCTCTTTGAGGCTTTCTTCGAAGCGTTTATCAAGCTCGCCGAATCGGCAGCAGGCGGACGTCGCGGGCGCATGTTCCTTCCTGTTGTCACCGCAATCTTCCTCGGCGTCCTCTTCTCGAACTGGCTCGGCACGCTCCCCGGCGTAAACAACATCGGCCGCATCGAATCGGTCGAAGAGTTCTTTGAGCTCAAGCTCAAGAAAGAGTTCAACAAGGAAGGCCATGGAGATCTGGCCAAGAAGCTTAAGAAGGAAGGCTTCGTTCACTTCTTTGAGGAACACGGTACGAATCCCGACGTTGAGCACGCCCTGGAGGTCTTCTTCTCAGAGCACGGAGAAGACGGATTCGTGATCTTCTCCGGCGAATCGGGAGTCGGCTTCATCAACCTTGGCCGCGGCGAGCAGTGGAAGGTTCGGCTGAACCAGGTCGTTGAGGCTCCGCATGATCTGCATGACCAGGAAGAGCTTGAAAAGTTCATCCACCAGGTCGAACAGCCCAAGATCCTTCCAGGCGTTGAGCCAGACGAAGATCAGGACTGGACTGCCGAGGACGTCGCTGAAGGTCGAGTCGGCCTCCTTGTCCCATTCTTCCGCGGCGCCAGCACAGATCTGAACACCACGCTGGCTATCGCCATATTCGCCATGGCAAGCGTCCAGTTCTGGGGCTTCCGCACGCTCGGATTCGCCGGTTACGCCGGGAAGTTCATCTTCAACCCGATCAAGGACCCCATCGGCGCATTCGTTGGCCTGCTTGAACTCATTGGCGAGTTCATCAAGGTTATTTCGTTCACCTTCCGTCTATTCGGAAACATGTTTGCTGGAGAGATCCTGCTCATCGCCATGGGCTTCCTGCTGCCATTGATCGGAATCATTCCGTTCCTTGGACTGGAGCTATTCGTTGGCGTCATCCAGGCGGCGATCTTCTCTGTCCTCACACTGATCTTCGGCTCGTTGGCTATCATCGCCCACGAGCACGGCGACCACGACGAAGAACACGGAGCGGAGGCTCACTAACAAAAGGCTGTCTGTGCCGGCGGCCGAGGTTTCGGGCCGGCACAAGAGGTAATACCGGGCAACGGCAAGTGCAGTGGTCCCGGCAGATACGGATGAGCGTGCATGCGTACGCCCGCCTGTAGACAACGCAAGGGACCCTGGAGGGCTCAGTTGGAAAACATCACGGAATTTAAGGGGCTAGAAGCCATCGGTGCGGCCATAGCCATCGGCCTTGGCGCCATCGGACCGGCGATTGGCATCGGCATGCTGGCCGCAAAGGCCATGGAAGCCCTTGGCAGGAATCCTGAGGCGGCTGACTCTATCCGCCAGAACATGATTCTGGCCATCGCCTTCGCAGAAGCCATCGCCATTTACGCACTGGTTGTGGCTGTCATCATCCTGTTCGTTTAGACGGCGAACGCACAACGCAGAATTCGCCACCGGCTGAGGCCTATGTCGCAGCCGGTGGCGGGACATAGCTGCGGGGTAATAAATGAACGCACTGGGAATAAATCTGCCTGGTCTGCTCACTCAGCTGATCAGCTTCACGATTCTCGTGGTGGTTCTGTACAAGTTTCTGTACGGCCCTATCACGAGCATGCTCGATCAGCGCGCCGAGCGGATCAAGGACAGTCTTGAGGCTGCCGACAGGGCGCGGCAGGATGCGGCATCGTCTGCTGAAGCTGTTGAGCAGGAGATGGCCAACGCACGGCAGGAAGGCCAGCGCCTGATCGCCGAAGCGCAGGAAGCCGCAAGGCGGGCTGCCGAGCAGATCGAAGAGAGATCGCGGCAGCAAGCCGAAGAGATGATCGCCAGGGCCGAATCTGAGATCGGGCAGCAGCGAGATGCGGCGATCGAGGAGCTACGGCGAGAATTCTCCGGCATGGCAGTGATGGCTGCAGAGCGGGTTGTCGAGCGAGAGCTGGACGCCAGCAAGCACCAGGAGCTCATCGATGCTGTGCTGGAAGAGGGCCTTTCGAGCAGCCGCAACTAGGACGGCTGGAAACAGAGCCTGATCGCTAACGCGGCAGGCAGGATGGAGCACGAATGGCGGGAGCAACGCCAAGAAGGTATGCGCAGGCGGCATTCGCACTGGCCCTTGAGAACGAGGGCATAGACAGGTGGGAAGCCGATCTGCAACGCGTCCGGGAGATTCTCCAGGACCATGATGTTGCCGCGCTCCTCACTGCTCCACAGGTGCCTGAGAAGGTCAAGCTGGACGGAGTGATCACTCTCCTTCCAGACGTTGCGCCGCTAATTCGCAACATGGTTTCGGTCATGGTGCTGCGCGGCGATGTTGTGAAGTTCACCCGCATGGTGGTGGCCTTCACTGAGCTGGCTGACGATGAGCGCGGCACGGCACGGGCAGAGGTGACGACCGCCGTTCCGCTTGACGACGCCAGAAAGAGTCGGGTCGCAGAAGGCCTGGCAGCACTGGTAGACCGTAAAGACGTTGTGCTTACTGAGACAGTTGACCCATCGATAGTCGGTGGTGTGATCGCCCGAGTTGGCGACAGGCTTATCGACGGAAGCACACAGACAAGGCTCAGGTCGCTGCGCGACGAGCTGGCGTCAGGCACATAGCAGGATATTTTCATCGAAGTCGCCCGCATTCGGGCAGCGTGAACGGATTTAGAGCAGCAAAAGAAGGTTTGAGATGACGGTTAGAGGCCAGGACATAGCTTCGGTCATCAAGAGGCAGATCGAAGAGTTCGGTGGCGAGTTGACAATGGTCGACGTAGGCACCGTGATCGAGGCCGCTGACGGTGTGGCACAGATCCACGGTCTGTCCGGCGTCAGGCTCAACGAGATTCTCCAGTTCCCGGGCGATGTGCTCGGCCTGGCTCTCAACCTTGAAGAGGACTCCGTTGGTGCCGTGATCCTGGGTGACTACCTGGGCATTAAGGAAGGCGACGAAGTTCGCAGCACCGGCCGCATCATCGAAGTTCCGGTCGGCGATGCCATGCTGGGTCGTGTCGTCGACCCTCTAGGCAGGCCGCTTGATGGCAAGGGGAATATCGCAACAAGCGAGTCGCTGCCTGTAGAGAAGATCGCGCCAGGCGTTGTGACGAGGAAGTCTGTTGACCAGCCGGTGCAGTTCGGCATCAAGATCGTTGATGCCATGGTGCCGGTGGGCCGTGGACAGCGAGAACTGGTGATCGGCGACCGCTCGACCGGAAAGACCTCACTGTGTGTGGATGCCCTGATCAACCAGAAAGACTCGGAGCTGATCGGCGTTTACGTTGCCATCGGCCAGAGGGCGGGTAAGGTCGCGGCGACGGTCAAGCGGCTCGAAGACAACGGCGCGCTGGACAACACGATCGTTGTCACTGCAAACGCCTCAGAGTCCGCAGCGCTCCAGTTCCTGGCTCCATATGCTGGCTGCACGATGGCCGAGTACTTCATGGCGCAGGGCAAGGACGTGCTGATCGTCTACGATGACCTGACGAAGCACGCCTGGGCATACCGCCAGATGTCGCTGCTGCTCCGCAGGCCTCCGGGCCGTGAGGCGTACCCGGGTGATGTGTTCTACCTGCACTCGCGCCTCCTTGAGCGCGCAGCCCGCCTCGACCCGAACTACGGCGGCGGATCTATCACTGCCCTGCCGATCATCGAGACGCAGGCCGGTGACGTGTCCGCCTACATCCCGACCAACGTGATCTCGATCACCGACGGCCAGCTGTTCCTTGAGCCGGACCTGTTCAACTCGGGTGTCCGCCCGGCTGTGAACTCTGGAATCTCTGTGACTCGAGTCGGATCTTCAGCACAGCGCCCCGCTATGAAGAGCGTCGCGGGAAGCCTGAAGACCGAGATGGCGCAGTTCGATGCGCTGGCTACGTTCGCCCAGTTCGGTGCTGAAGATCTGGACCCGGTGACGAGGCGCCAACTCGCACGAGGCGAGCGGTTCAGAGAGCTTCTGAAGCAGGATGAGAACGCACCTGTTTCGTTCGAGAACATGGTGACCATGTTCTACATCGCTAACGAAGGCGCTCTCGAAGACATCGATGTCGAGAAGGTACGGGCGTTCGAGTCGGCCTGGTACGACTACGTGTCAGCCAACCTGCCCGATGTGCTCAAGTCCATCTCGGAGTCAGGCCAGCTTGGCGACGACGACAAGGCGAAGCTGGACGATGCAGTGAAGGGCTTCAAGCAGACGGTGACGCTCTAGGAGAACGTACGAAATAGCGTTCTGACAGAGGCCTGATGGCCTAGAGCAGAACGAACAAGAAAAGATGCCAAGCACCAAGGAAATACGAGCCCGCATCCGCTCCGTCAGCAGCACGGCGCAGGTGACTAACGCCATGCAGTTGATCGCGGCATCGAAGATGCAGCGAGCACAGCAGATGGTGCGCGACGGTCGCGACTATGCAGACAAGATTCGCGCTGTGCTGGGCGATCTTTCCGCAGTTGGTGGAGACATCGACGATGAGGACAGCGGCATCACGCCTCTGCTCGTGCACCGCCCTGTGGCGCGTACTCTCATCATCCTCGTCACCCCTGATCGCGGCCTCGCCGGCGCACTCGTAGGCAACCTGAACAGGACCGCAGCGCAGTTCGTCAGGGATTCTGAGGTGCCAGTCTCAGCCGTTGCGATTGGCCGAAAAGGGGAGCGATTCGTCGGCAGGATTGTCGACGACATGAAGGCCACATTCGCGGTTGAGGACAGGCCTCGGCTCGACGACACGGTGGCGATATCAAGATTCGCGGCCAACCAGTTCATAGAGGGCGAGGTCGACCGGGTGGTCATGATCTACGCCCAGTTCGTCAACACGGCCGTTCAGAAACCGGTTACGCGGCAGATCCTGCCTGTAGAGCCTGTGCCGGAGGACGACACGCCGGGAGCGACTGACCAGGGCATCGAGTACATCTTCGAGCCGGACCCGGAAGCTGTGTTGAACACTCTTGTTCCGCGCTACGTTGAGACACAGGTATATCACTCGATTCTCGAAGCCATAGCCAGCGAGCACTCGGCCCGCATGGTGGCGATGAGAAACGCGACGGATAACGCAAATGAACTGATCGGCGACCTGACGCTTGACCTGAATAAGGCAAGGCAGGAGCAGATCACTGGAGAGCTGCTGGACATCGTTGGCGGTGTCTCAGCTGTTGAAGGTTAGCTAGATACGCCGGCGCTTAGTGCGCCAGAGACCAGGAGAGCCGGAAATGGCCAAGGGCACGAAGGGCAAGGTCGTCCAGATCATCGGAACCGTCGTTGACGTGGAGTTCCCACCAAGCGATCTGCCGGAGATCTACAACGCCGTCGAGACCGAGATCGATGGTGAGCGCCTGGTGCTGGAAGTTGAGCAGCACGTTGGAAACAACTGGGCGCGCTGCCTCGCACTCGGCACGACCGATGGACTCGCACGCGGAGCGGATGTGACCGACACCGGTGAAGCGGTAGCTGTGCCGGTTGGCGCTCCCTCGCTTGGCCGGATCTTCAATGTGACAGGCGACCCGATCGATGACGGTGACGCCATCGCCGGGGATGCCGAGCGCTGGCCGATCCACCGCCCTGCCCCGGCCTTCGAGTCACAGTCAGCAACTACTGACATTCTCGAGACCGGCATCAAGGTCATCGACCTCATCACACCGTTCGCCCGAGGCGGAAAGATCGGCGCATACGGCGGTGCTGGCGTCGGCAAGACAGTCATCATCACCGAGCTGATCCGCAACATCGCGCAGGAGCACTCCGGTGTGTCCGTGTTCGCCGGTGTTGGTGAGCGGTCGCGTGAGGGCAATGACCTCTGGCACGAGATGCAGGACTACGGCGTGATTGGCTCGACAGCCATGGTGTTCGGCCAGATGAATGAGCCTCCGGGCACCCGCGCTCGAATCGCGCTGACTGGCCTCACGATGGCAGAGTACTTCCGCGACGTTCAGAAGCAGGATGTGCTGCTGTTCGTCGACAACATCTACCGATACATCCTGGCCGGCATGGAGGTTTCGGCGCTGCTTGGCCGCATGCCTTCAGCTGTGGGTTACCAGCCAACACTGTCGACCGAGGTTGGTGACCTGATGGAGCGCATCACCTCTACGCAGGATGGCTCTATCACCTCCTTCCAGGCGGTTTACGTGCCTGCAGACGACTACACAGACCCCGGCATCGTGACCACATTCGGTCACCTGGACGCCAACGTTTCGCTTGACCGTGCGCTGGCCGCACAGGCGCTGTTCCCCGCTGTGGACCCGCTCGCATCGAACTCCAGGATCATGGAGCCTGCGATCGTGGGCGACGATCACTACAACGCTGCGAGAGGCGTGCAGCAGGTGCTCCAGCGCTACAAGGACCTGCAGGACGTTATCGCCATTCTCGGTATCGAAGAACTCTCCGACGAGGACCAGCTCATCGTTGCCAGGGCCCGTAAGATCCAACGCTTCCTCACTCAGCCGTTCTTCGTTGGCGAGGTATTCACCGGAATTCCGGGCAAATACGTCAGCCGCGAGCAGACCGTTCAGGGCTTCCTTGAGATCCTCGAAGGCAAGCACGACGACCTACCAGAACAGGCCTTCTACATGGTTGGAACTATTGAAGAGGCGGTTGAGAAGGGCCGCTCTATGGCAGAGTCCGAGTAAAGCGCCCACCGGCTCATCGCACTGAAGGAATCACTCCGAACGA
>JANQIZ010000105.1 GCA_028281895.1 Dehalococcoidia bacterium | reverse complement strand
TGGCTCGGCTTGCTGCGGAGTTGGCGTCGGAGTCGGCTCGGCCGCTGGCTGCTGCACAGGCGAGTGCGGTGACGGCACCGGAGCCACCGGCGCAAGCGTCGATTGCGATGGCTCCTGTGTGGAGTTCGAGAATAGCTCTGACCTGGCAGCAAACGCTGGTCCAAGGCCGAGTGCAGCCAGGCCTACAGCGCCGATGCCCGCCTTCATGACGAACTTGCCGCTGACTTTCCTGCCCTGGCGCTCGGGACCAGTGTCGTTGTTGTCTGTGTTGTTATTAGCCATCGTGAAACGCTCAATGAAGCAAGTTGATCTGACTTAAACATCGATATTGCCTCCATCACGCGTATACGGCGGACCTGAAAAGGTCACAGCGGTTACACCAAAGGATCATCGGTTCGCGCACCACACGGATCACGAGCCGCGTCGCAGCCAAGACGGGTGGATTCGAACCCCATCGGCACACCGGTGGCACAGGCGCCGTTTCTTCTTAGCAAACCGGATCGCACACCCTAAGCAAGCTGAACGCAAACCTCACTCCGCCGTTACCTGTAGCTAGCACGGTTCTAACTGGGAGTGTGATCCCTAGCATGGGATGAAGTCCGAGATGAAGTGATCGTGTCGTTCGGAGATTCGCACCAAGATGAGAAATGGCTTGAAGCCAATAACTCGCTATGCCACGCAGAGGCGGCAGCGCGGAGTCGTGGGTCTCACGCTGGCCATCATCGCCATGCTCAGCGTCAGCGCATTCGTAGTGCCCATGTTGATCCGAGCAAACAACGCCAGCCGGCTTGACCAGGCGGGCGCTCTAAGGACCGAGGCGGGACGATCGGCCATCGAGCATGCCGTCTGGCGACTGCAGGAAGATTCGGGCTTCTTCGGAACCCTGGCAGGATCGCCACCTTCGACTCTCTACCAGTTGAACGAGGGATCGCTCTCTGCAGACGTGACGGTTGCGACGTCTTCCTACTCGTCCCCTGCCAACGACATCGAACTGGTCGTCACTACCAATACGCCGACCATCCCGATAAACACCGAAACACAGGTCGACTTCACTATCCGGGTGTTCAACAACACGACGGCAGCGCAGCAGATCAGCTACATCGAGATATCACCACAGGGATCGGTGACGACCTCGTTCGTCTCAGGCAGCAGCTCAGGCTTTGACACCGATAACCCTTCATCGATCTCTGGCGGCTGGAGGTGGAACTTCTGGCCGTACATCGAGATCGGTCCATTCGGAGCGAGCGACACCCACTCATTCTCACTGGATATGCAGGGCGGCCAGAACGTGTACTGGCTTGATGTCGAGGTTGGCGTGTCCGGATCAGGATCGGTGCAGGTTCCATTCGAGCCAGGAGTTAAGGCCACCGGAATCTCAGGGCTGTCCATGACCTCGGCCACGGTGCCCTCCGTTGCGGAAGCGGGTGTTACCACCACGTTCGACACTCAGATCGTCCTCCATAACCAGGGCTCAAACAGAGACGTGACGCGCATAAGGCACATGATCCCTTCAAGCCTGTCGTATGTGAGCGGAAGCTCGTTCGGCGTGACATCCAACAATCCGACCATCTCAAGCGGCACCGGACCGCGCGGAGACATGACGACTCTCACCTGGAACTTCGGTGGTTTCGAGCTCGCAACGGGTGTCCCGCAAGAGCTTTCGTTCAAGGTTGCGGGATCTCCCGCTCCCGGTGAGTACCCCAGCAAGAGCACCTTCAGAGTCAGCGGAGACGGAGCGCCTTCAGCCGAATACTCAGCTTCAACCGGAATTCAGACGGCAATCACTACATCCCGAAAGTTCGATCTCTCGATCGACCATGACGATCTTCAGACGAACGCAGAGGTCTGGATCTACTCAGATACACCTGTAGTCACCTGGATTGACGAGCAATAGCGATGACATCACTTATCGACCAACGAGTAGTAGACAAGCTCAGCGGAGCGCCGCAGACCGGCGACGCGCCGTCGATGGGCGATCAGGTTCGCAAGTTTCTGCAGCGCATCCGGCTTCGCTGGCTGTTCGCCGGAATCGCGGCCATCGCCCTCATTCCGCTGCTTGCGTGGAATGTGCAAATCACGCTGCAGGAGAACGATGTGAACTCCAGGCTCTCCGACGCCCAGCTCGCCGGACAGGTAGGCCTGCCCACGCTGGACGCGATCAATGGTGAGCTGTCAGAGGCTAATGGCAGTCTGCAGGACGCACGCGACTCGATCGTGGAGGGCCTGCCAGATGCCCGCCTCTCGCTCGAACTCATCTCTATCGGTGAGGAGAACGGGATCTGGGTGCGCTCAACCGGAATTAGCACAGAGACGTTCGAGAGTATTGGCGAGCACTCCTTCCCCTCAAAGGCGATCCAGATCGTGACCGATGCGCCGATAAACGACACGATCCGGTACATCGACAGTCTGGACGCGGGTGCGATAGAGGGACTGGAGATCGTCTCAGTCAATATCAACAGGCAGTCTGGTGATAGCTATCGAGCCGTCATCAACGCCAGGTCATATCGCCAGATCGCAGACGGCGATGTCGTTGAAGAGGAAGACAACTAATAGAGGGGCAGAGGTTATTGCCCTGGCGGGAATCTGCCAGGCAAAAGGCGTAAGCCAGCCTCTTGCGTAGTCATACAGGGATCGGGCGAATGGCCGTGAAACCCACAATAAATGAACTGAAGTCGATCATGCAGACCAGTGTGCTGCTGGCAGCGCTCTTCGTGAAGCAGATCATCTCCGCTCCAAGGGCGATGCTGGAGATGGGTCGGACCATCGTGCTCCTCTTGAACCCGCTGAGCCATCGCAGGCAGCTCAAGAGAAGGACTCTTCGCACCCAGCGACGCATACGCCTGCCAAAGATCACGTTTCACCGCGTGGTCCTGCCCTACCTGCGCGACAACCTCAACAGGTTCAGGCGATGGCTGGTCGATGTAGTCACAAACAAATTCGGAGGCTCGTTCAACTCGGCGATCCGAATGATGATGTCTCCGTTTGACTCATTGATCACTGTTGTGATCGAAGAGAGCACAGTTCGAATCGCCGTCGCCCGTGGTTACCGCATCACCATGTGGACCGAGATCAACCTGCCCGAGGGAGTGATCAAGGACGGTGTGGTGAACGATGTAACCGCTTTCCAGGACGCGCTGGACGAGGCTCTGTCTCCGATCCTTGGCGAGTTCAGCATCGGTGGCAGGCGCCTGGCTATCACGATCTCCGGACGCAACCAGGTTCAGCGCCAATTCAATCTGTTCATCCCTGACGACGCATCGCTCTCAACTGCAGCGCTCGACGCTCTTCGCGCCGAGCTTGACGATAGTTCGGCGGAGATGCTGCTCGACTTCGAGGCAGAGAGCTCGGCCGCTCCAGATGACGAGCAGAAGGCGCGAATCGCCGCCTCAATGGAGGTTCCGGCTGACAGGGTGCCGAGCGGCAGGACCTACGAACTCTACGGAGTTGGCCTGCGGCGCAGCGCGGTTGAGCGCAACGCCAGCGACCTCTCGATGATCAGTAGCAGGATCGCCAGCATCCAGCCCAAGACTATGGCGCTATCTGCAGCAGTGAACGAGCTGTCTGCGGTGATCGTCGATGTTGAGGAGGGAGCCTACACGGTGATTCTCACCAAGAACGGCCTGCCTCACGTCGTGCGAGAGTCGACATTTGACCCGAATGTTCGCCTGAGCCTGCTTGCGGTGACGATCGAATACGAAGTCGACACCGTCAGGCAGTTCGCGCAGTCGCTGGAAGAGCCGATCACGGTTGATGAACAGACTCCGTTCTTCGTCACCGGCCCCGGTTCGAGCAAAGACGAACTGCTAGACCTGCTCAAGAAGGAGCTGTCACACGACCTCACAAGGGTTCCACAGACTCTGAGGGCGCCGGAAGACTTCGAGTTCGACAAGTTCGCATCCAACGTGGGTCTGACGCTGGTGGCAGGAAAGCGCTTCTGGCAGCTGGCCACGATTCCGCTGGTGAACCAGCCTCGCTTCGATCTGCGGCCAGACAGGTACAGGCCTCGACCGCTTCCGGTGAAGCAACTGGCAGGCACGGCCGCAGTCGCAGTCCTGGCCCTTGGGGTCTATGCGGGCATCACGTTCTCGAACGAGCGTCTCGCAGCGATAGATGACAAGGAAGCTGAGATCGTATCGCTCAACAACTACCTGGACGAGGTTTCTGACAGATCTTCCGAGATCAGGAGCCTCAAGATGGACCTGGAGCAGTTGAAGGCCCAGGAGGTCGATCTCAGGGCAGATACAGAACTGCTCCGAATCAGGCACACCGGACTCGGAAGGGTGCTGGACGGCCTGTTCGCGCCTGTCGGTGAGAACGTCGTCATCGGATCGGTCAACGAGATCGATGGCCAGATGACCCTCGAGGTTCTCGGACGGGATCACCGCTCGGTGCTCGAGTTCGTCAACAGCGTTGACAGCGCCGGCCACTTCGCATCCGTGCGGGTGGATCGAGTGATCAGGCACGACGTCTCCGGCGGCGATGTCATCGGCTTCCCCGTAGAGGCACACGTCGAAATGGTGCGACTCCCCTCAGCTATAGAGATAGACGAGCCAGTCGCCTTTCTAAACAGCGCAGCGCAGTAACTTGATTGATCGATTAACAGGAATGAATCAGCTGATCGCCAGGGTAGCCATGCGTGTACCCAGCATGGCTAACAGGAGCGTGCGGGAAACCTTTGAGGCCGATGCCACAGGCGCCGGTCCGGAAAAGGGCGAGCGCACGCGACGACAGCGAAGCCGTCCTCAGTCCGGGTTCTTGCTGATCTCCGCGTTGATCGCGATCACCATCATGACCACATCGCTCACTGCCGGCCTTCTTGGCGTCTCAGCCGCATCGAGAGTCACCAGCAGGGTCGCAACCGAGGCAACTGCATCGTCAATAACTTCGTCGCAGATCGACCTCGTTCGAGCTTCAAGCTACGTCGAAACTGGCAACCAGTACAGCAGTGTGACGGTGCCCTCCGGCTACTCGATGAGCAACACGACCGCTGCGATTACGGGCGGCAATCAGAACATCCAGGCGGTCACGATCTCTGTGAGCAAGAACGGCGACGTGGTGCTGGAAACCACGATATTGAGGGCCAGGAACTAGTGAAGACACGCGCTGAGGAGAACATCGGCATCTTCGATATAGAAAAACTTCTCAGCACCACGCAGAACTATGACGACAACAGCGTGCAGGATGTCCCGATCGGGGATAACGCGGTGACGCAGCTGCGGATCAACCTGCCAGGCAGTGGAAGAGTGATGAGCTTCAGTTCATCTGCTCCTGAGATTGGACCCGTCGAGCTATGACCCAGGACTTCAAGATCTACAAATCGCAAAGCATCAAGATGCTTGAGCCAGACGAGCAAGCATCGTCCAAGTACGAGCGGTTTGTAACGCAACCCAGAAAGAGCGTCTGGGACAAGCTGACCAAGACTGAGTTCCTCAGCAAGAAGAAGGTCAGCCGTGACGAGATCATCACGTTCACGCGTGAGCTCGCCACGATGCTCGAGTCCGGTGTTCCGATCAGCAAGTCGCTCGATCTCCTCGCAGCACAGCGGGAAGGCGAGCCGATGGGGCCGATCGCAACGCAGATCTCGCAAGACCTCATCGGAGGAGCAACGCTCGTAGAGGCTTTCGGCAGGCACACCGAGGTGTTCTCCGAAGGCTACATCCGGTCGATCATGAGCGCCAGCCGTGGAGCGCCGGTCGCACAGTCGCTCTACAAGGCTGCGGACTTCATGTCGGAGCGGGCCAACATCATGGGCGAGATGCGCAGACAGCTGACGTATCCGGCTCTTGTCGTCGTCATCGGAATGGTGATCGTCACCATCCTGCTGACGGTCTCGCTGCCGCAGATGATCAACCTGTTCTCGAACCTCGACTCCGAGCTTCCGGTGCCCACGCGCATCCTGATCGCTATCTCCAACGCAATCCGAGGCTATCCGGAGTACATCGCTCTCAGCCTTCTAATCGCATCGCTCGGCACATTCCGGTTCGTCAAATCGTCGAGAGGACGCAGGTTCGTGCATAAAGCCGTCCTGTACGTGCCGATGCTGAACAAGATCATCCTGTTCAACGACATCTCACGATTCTCCGATGTGTCTTCCTCGCTGCTCGAGAGCGGCATGCAGCTTCCGGCTACGCTGGAGGTCGCACAGGACAGCGTCGGCAATGACATCATCCGAGAGGTCCTGAGAGGCGTTTCGAAGGCCGCTGAGATGGGTGAGGGAATCGCCCAGCCGATGAAACGCTCAGGAGTGTTTCCTGGCACCTTCACGCAGAGCCTTGAAGTGGCGGAAAACACAGGAACGCTGGCTGAGACACTGCAACGCCTTAGCGTTCTCTACAGGGATGACGCAAGCCTGAAGATCAAGTCGATGGTCGGCATGGTTCAGCCAATGTCCACCATCTTCGTGGCCGTCATCGTCGGCTTCATCGCCATCTCGGTGATCATGCCGATGTACACGGCTCTCGGCCAGTTCGATTAGAACTCAGCCAAACTCAGTCGTTAATTAAGCCAGCCCGCAGTGCCAATACGAGCGCTGCGGGCTGCACGCGTCTTAGGACTCGTCCAGAAGGCCAGCCTCGCACACAGATAAGAATCTGTGCCGAATCACTCGCTGTCCCGGGGAGTGAGATAGATTGAGCGCTGAAGCTAGAACCGCGCCGCTTGAAGCTCAGCACAGAGAGCCGCCATATGCCATCCGTATTTGAAATCGCAGATCGGTTCGTCGAGACGTATGCCTCGCTCAGTCCCGTGGGCGCTACCTATCTCGGCATTCCCGGCTACGACCACCTGATGAACGACTCTTCGCCGGATGCCGCCGAGGAGATGGCCGCTGCGGAGCGCGCGGCGATACGGGAGATGGAGTCCGCCGAGCCGCAGAACGAGCGTGAACGCATAT
>JANQIZ010000044.1 GCA_028281895.1 Dehalococcoidia bacterium | reverse complement strand
ATCTCTGGGCTACCGAGATGGAGAACCTCGTGCTGGCGTGGTTCATCCTCAGCGACACCGGATCGCCACTTCAAGTCGGACTGATCGGAGCGACGCGCTTTGGCGGAACGCTGCTCTCTCCTTTATACGGCGCGATAGTCGATCGATACGACAGGCGCAAGGTTCAGGTGTTCGCTCGGTCAATGAGCGTTGTGCTGGCCGCGATTCTCATGACTCTGGTGCTGACCGATGCGTTCGAGACATGGCACGCCTTCGCCATCGTGGGAGCGAGCAGCCTGGTGCGAATGCTCGGAATCGTGGTCAACCAGGCGCTATCGGCAGACACCGTCGATGCTGGCCAGATCAACAACGCGATGGGCCTCAACCGCGCCACGACCGACCTGGCAAGGATCGCCGGATCGTTGATGGGCGGAGGAATCATGTCGGCGCTCGGTCTTGGCCCTGCTTATGTCGGGGTCGTGGCGCTGTATGTGGGAGCGACGGTATCGGCAGCGCTGGTCTCGAACAGGACATCCGGGAAGCAGCCTGCAACTGAGACTGCCTCTGGCGGCTACATGTCGCAGATCGCAGAGAGCGTGAGCTATGTTCGTCAGCGATCGGTGCTATCCGGACTGATCTTCTTCGCGTTCCTGATCGAGTTCACCACGTTTCCGCTGGTCAACGAACTGATGACCGTGATGGGTGAAGAGCTGTTCGGCACGAACGAGAACGGGGTCGGAGCGATGCGCGCGGTCGCCTCTGGAGGAGCCCTTGCAGGTGCGCTGGCGACCGGCGCCTACCCCGGCATCCGCAGACCATCGCGTTTACTGCTCATCGCGGTTGTGATGTGGCACCTGCTCACCCTGCCACTTGCACTTGAGATGACGTTCGGAGCGATGCTGCCCCTGCTCTTTGTCTGGGGACTCTTTGCTGGCGTGGCGTTTGTTGCACTGATGGTGGGACTACTTGGAATGACGCACGCGCGCCTACGCGGGCGCGTCATGGGCCTGCGTGCGCTGGCTATCTACGGCTTGCCCCTGGGCCTGCTGATGGGAGGATGGATCGCCGAGGAGTTCAATGCGCGCACGATGATCGTCACTCACGCCCTGCTCGGTCTCGGCCTGACAGCCGCGGCGGTTGCGGTGTGGCCTGCGCTATGGACCGGGGCGCTTCCTGCAGCAAAGACTGAAGACGATGAGGAGTCCTTCGATTGAGCGGAGGACCTTTGAACGAATCTGGAGCCGCTCCAGTGGAAGCTCAACGGACAGTTGGAAGTGCCTCGGCTCGGCGGCGACTGCGCTCGAACGCCGCCTTTCGGTCTCTGCTCATCGGGCAGGGCGCCTTCGACATCGGCATCAGCATGCGCATCGCTGCGCAGTCGTGGGTTGTGCTTGAGCTCACCGGATCACAGCTGTGGGTGGGAGCAGCGGCAGGCGTCAGGGCGATTCCGGTGCTTCTGTTCGCCCTGTTCGCAGGGGTGCTGGCCGACAGGATGCAGCGACGCTGGCTGATCTTCTTCAGTGGCAGCTGGATGGCAGCGCTTGTAGCTGTGACGGCGATCATCACCGTTACCAGCACAGGTGAAGCGTGGCACTACCTGCTGATCGCATTCGGCCTGGGAATAGGCGCATCTGTGTACGGACCGTCGTTCCTGGCGCTCGTTGCGACGATCGTCCCCAGGGATCAGCTGCCGCGGGCGAACGGCATAGTTTCGTTCATAGCGACCTCTGGAGAGATGGTGGGACCTCTGCTGGCAGGGCTCATCATCGCCGGAGCCGGCGCGGGAACGGTCTTCTGGATCGTGAGCATTGGCTACCTGGGCGGATCGCTGCTCATGCTTCGAGTGCGCGAGCCGGCCAGGGCCGCGCCTGCGGGAAAGGCATCGTTCAGAGAGATCGGCGAGGGACTGGCGTTCGCCTGGCGCACGCCTCCATTGCCATGGCTAACCGCGCTCATAATGCTGCAGAACCTCTTCGCGGTGACGATCTTCCCGATCATGCCTGTGTATGCCGATGAGGTCCTGGATGTTGGCGCAACAGGCTTCGGTCTTATGGGAGGAGTCTTCGGAGCGGGGCTGCTCGGCTCTGCGGCGATAGTCGCGGTGTTTGGCACACATCATCGGCGAGGACTGGTGATGTTCTTCACTGGAATGGTGTGGGACACCTGCATGGTGGCATTCGGTTTCTCCCGCAGCTTCCCTCTCTCGCTCGGCCTGCTGTTCGTGATGGGCCTGTCCGGCGTGATCTGGGTCAACGCCGCTCTGACGCTCTTCCAGACATATGCGACCGAGGAGATGAGAGGCAGGGTGATGTCTCTCTATGTGCTCTCAATGGACATGTTCCCGATGGGCTGGCTCATCGGCGGAGCACTTGCGGCGTGGCTCGGGAACGAGGAGGCGCTTATCGTGAGCGCCATTGGCGGAACGCCCGTGATGCTGATCGGGCTGCTGCTCTCGCCTGCTCTTCGGAGAGCGTGAGGGCCAGCCCTCTTCACTTTGCCCGAGATCAATGGGGCCGAGGGAATGCCAACTCGGCAAACCTGGTCGGCATCAGTTGAGAGGGAGTCTGAAGACTCTGCCGGCATACTCTTCACTCACGTAAAGAGTTGACTCGGTGGCGAGCAGACCGGTTGGTGAGACCGCCTTGTCGGCAATCACCTCCAGCTCACTGCCGTCCCAGCTGAGGATTCTTCCCGGAATGGATATGGCATTCTCGGCGAAATTCCCACCCTCGAAGACCTTCCGCGTGTCTGTTGAGAACTCCGCTATGTAGAGCGTGCCATCGGGACCAAATATGATGTCGGTGATCGCGGTGAGCCCGGTCACATAAGGCTCAACTTCGCCCTCGTCCATCGCATCACCGTCGGCGTTCATGTCCTCCACCCGCCACACAGTCGCTGCCTCGTCCGGGTACGGAAATCCTGTCAGCACGCCAACGTAGACCGCTCCGTCAGCGCCACGAGCTATTCCCGTTGGCACGACTTCGATCGGCGCGTTGTGATCCTCATGCTCAAAATTCTCGAACACGAAGTAGTCGCGGACATTGCCGTCACGATCGACCGCCAGCAGAGAGTTGGCCCCGCCGTCCGAAACGATCCACCCGTCTACTTCGGGCGCGTCAACAATGTCATAGGGATTTGAGAAGCGGTTTCCGAACGGACTGAGAGCATCGATAGCCGGCGTCACGGCCTCGTATCCAGCGTCATCTGTGATTCGGTACAAGCGAGACGACTTGCTACCAAGGAACTCTCCTACGAGAACGAAGATCTCTCCGTCGACAATACTGATAGCTGACGGACCGGCCCGGTAGGCGGCGTTCGGACCCGAATTGAGCGCATAGGGCAGGCTTTCGGCGAAAGGCAGGACATCGCCTTCAGGTGTGACCTTGTGCAGCCGACCGCCACCGGTCTCTGCGATTAGAAGATTCCCATCCTCATCAAGGATCAGTCCTCTTGGTGAGGTGAGCCCTTCGACGATAGTGATCCGGCCATCGTCAACTGGCTCGCTGGAACATGCCGCTGCGGCAACGGTAAGTGCCAGGATCGCAGCAAGGACCGCTATTCGACGTGCAGATAGATGAAACGGCCTTGCTGCGAAATTTGGATCGAGATTCATGGTCATGGGTTGCTTTGCAGTCGAGGGATGCTCGGGATTGTGCTCTTGCCGGTTCGATGCGGCGTCCGTAGTAGCGATATACGAGTGAACAGAAGATGCCAGGTCAGGTAACCAATCCAAAGCCGTTACGGCAACGATCGCCAGCCACTCTCACGTGGACGACGAAAGAGTCTGGAAGCTAGTCCCGGATGGCTTTCGAGTCGAACTCAGAATAGTCCTCTTGCACCGCCCACTCAACCGAGACCGTCGAGGATGTCCTGTTCGAAACTGGAAGCGTCGGGCTCGGGAAAAACTCGCACGAGGCTTGCCTGCCCGATGAATTCGTTGGACAGCTCGTCAGACACTCGCTCGAGAGGAGATAGCTGCGAGAGGTGAGCTGCAAACGCCTCCTGGATCTGATCGATATGAGGTGAAACGTCCAGTGTCAGCGTTATCTCTTCATCCGGCGTTCCGAACTCATCGGGATCGAGCTGAGCAAGCCCGCTCTCAGGATCGCTTCGCTTCATCTCGTCGAAGAACTTTCTCATCTGACTGCGGGGGAATGTGAAGTAATACAGCTTCTGCGGCGCCCAACCTGAGTTGGATTCGTTCTCTCTCGCACGCTCGAAAGCAGCGATCGCGCACTGTGAGGCGAAGATGTGATCTGGATGTCCGTAGCCACCGCCCGGCTCCGCCGTCAGTACGATCTCAGGTCTGACGCTGTCCATGACCCTGGCGATATCATCGATCACCTGCTCACGGGACTGATTGATGAAGGCGGCGGAGTCTTCGTTCTCAGGCGTTCCTGGCATCCCGGAATCCCGGTAGTCGAGCAGGATCGATTCACTCACTCCCATGATCTGTCCGGCGCGCCTGTACTCGAGCTCTCGAACTGCAGCCAGCGTCTCCGGGGTGGCGTTCGAGCGTTCCATTATTTCGCCCGCCTCGCCACGAGTGGCGCAGATCGTCACAGCTTTCATTCCCGCCGCAATCGCATGGATCAGGATGCCAGCAGCACCGAACGTCTCGTCGTCCGGGTGTGCGACAACACAGAGAAGAGTTGGCTGTTTCATTGGGTGGACGGCAATCTTTCGACTAAGGATGCTATGCCGGCTCGATGGTATCGGTTCAGATTCTTGGTTCAGACCTGCGCTGGAGTCGATACGGCCAGCGCCTGCGACCGACAGGCCGTTCATGTTACCGCCGGTAAGCACCGCCGTCTGACTGTAGATCGCAGCGACAGCGCCGAACTTCGCTCTGCAGGAGTACCTGGAGCGGCCGCGCGAATTTACGACGCGCGACAGCGCGTCAGTAGCAGGCCAATCTGAGGACCGCGAACACCACGGTGGCAGGCCGCCTAGCCCGCCTTCTGAGTCGGATTCCTTCGGCCGATTGGATGAGATGCAGCGACGAGAGGCTTGCGTGAGAGGATCGCCTCTTTGTCGGGCTGCTTCCGCTTAAAGACATCCTTGCCGACCAGCGTAGATTCCCAATCTTCGTCGCGTTCTGTCTCGGATGTAAGCAGCCACATGGTGACGATTCTCTCGCCAGCCGAAGTCTCGAAGTACTGACCCGACCAGGTGGTTACGCTGTTGTAGTCCTTCCAGTCGTTCTCCCAGTCAACAACCCAGCCAACCGATGTTGAAGTAGTGGGAGCTAGATCGTACTTTCCGACGAGGCCGTAGTACCCCGGGG
>JANQIZ010000036.1 GCA_028281895.1 Dehalococcoidia bacterium | reverse complement strand
GGCAAAATCTCAGTGGTGCCGAGGGAGAGATTCGAACTCTCACGTCCGTAAGGACACTACGCCCTGAACGTAGCGCGTCTACCGTTTCGCCACCTCGGCTCGTCACTTCCAGCTCATTCCAGCATGGCTGCCAGGATGATCTGGTGGGCGATGGGGGACTCGAACCCTCGACCTCTTGCGTGTGAAGCAAGCGCTCTAACCAGCTGAGCTAACCGCCCGAGCGTTCAATTGTAGCGGTAGATGGCGTGCAAGGCGCAAGGTGACTTGAGTCAAGGATCCAGTTAGACTCCGTGTAAAGTATGTGGCTGTTGATGTTTATTCAGTGATACAGGTTCGCCACCGAACTCAAGCTCAAGAAAGAGATCATCAACGTTGGATTCCGACTCCGCGGACTTTGGCAGCGACCTGATCGGGTTGACTGATCTGCTTGACGTCATCGACTTCGGAACAAGCGGTGTGCCGGTGCGCCTCATTGCCAGGGTGGTTCAGGCTGCCTTGACGGATTTGCCAACTAACTCCGCGAGCAACCAAGTAGCTCTTGCTGCTCCAAACATTGATTACAGCAAGCTACCACCCGCCTTCCAAAACTACGGCAGGTTCTAATAGCCAACTATGGGACGACGACACGTTCTGCAATTAATCGAGCGTGCTGAGCGACTGGCAGACAACATGTACACGGCGAATCAAGCCGAGTTCACATCTCTATCTGGCCAGGCTCTCGGTGTCGCCGCCGCAATTAGGGCCGAGTTTGAGCGATATGGCGTCGATATCCAGAATAATGCGCTTGATAAAGCCACCGATGGCTTAAAGGACACTCCCAAAAACATGGCTTACCTGATCCATGTGGGTGCAGGTTGGGCGCGCGCAAAAGCAGACGAATTACCAGACTAACCCTCGCCACCCAATTCAACTGACCATGCCATCTGCTGCTTCTGGTACGGGTACGAGGTGCTGTGCCTGCGGACATCGAAGATCAGCCTCAGAGGTTTCAGGTCTTCGGAGTTTCCAAGCAGGAAATCGAAGCCGACCGTACCCCTGCCGTAGACTCCGAAGTCATCGACCTCGAACACGGTTTCACCAAGGCCTGCCTGTGCCAGCCTGTAGTCAACGTCGTAGCTGGTGGCGGTCAGGCTTACGGGCATGTGTCCCTGTGAAACGAAACGCAGAGATACCGAATCGATGTCATATCCGTCTTGCGACGGTACTTGCACGACCAGTCGTGATGGCTGTCCTTCGAAGTTATCGACTCGTGTGAAGAACGTACCGATTCGCTCGCCATCGTCATTCACGAAGTTGATTACGCCGTCTTCGACCGGCTCAGCGAGCGACAGGCTTTCCGTCCCGAGCATGCGCGGTAGCGTGGCGAAAACGATGGCAGCGATCGCGACTATGGCAGCACGATGAACCCGCGAACCACAAGCGGACTCCGCAGGCCGGAGTGAGCGCGGAAAGATGTGCGTCCATGGTGGACCGCGCCATTATCGGCGTTAGTGGTCACTCTGTCGCTCCGCATAAATCAACGAAGGCGCTGGCTGCTCGTGAGAGACTCTACGGAGGCTTTCGGCGTACGTGCGTTGAAGGTTGCTTCGTAAGATTGTAGTCGCTCCACTACTAGTGTAGTCACAGGTGATGAATCAGTTCGCCAAGTGAATCCAAACTGATATCAGGCTGGAAATCTGTGGGCTCCCACTTCCGGCCCATCTTCATCCACGCCGTGGACATGCCAACTGCGCTGGCGCCGATGATGTCTGCAACCGGATTGTCGCCAATCATCAACATTCGAGCATCTGGCGGCAGCGACAGACGTTCGATCGCTGTTGCGAAGATCGCAGGATCAGGCTTCCTTGCGCCCTCCACGTCCGACATGATGATTCGCTCCCGCGGGATTTCGAGTCCCAGTCGATCGATCTTTCGCAGCTGAAACAGGTCGCCGTTCGTGACGATGGCGTACGGAGTGCCTGTGGAGTCGAGGTGATCAAGTACCGGCTGCAACCCAGGATCAGGCTTCATCTGGGAGATCAACTGATCCCGATACCACTTCACTAGCTCTGTCGCGCCGGGCTGGATATCTGGATGCTGCTCCTTGATGATCTCGAACACCAGCTGCCAGTGACGATCCTGGCCAACCCCTTTTGACTCGCCGCTGATCCGGCTGGCGACTACTGTCTGAACTGCGTCGAAGTCCACCTCGGTTCCAGGCGCCAGAAACTCCTCGGCAAACCGTTTCGTGGTCCGGACGAACGCGTCCTCACGCGAGTACAGCGTGTCGTCGAGGTCGAAGAAGATGGCATCCCAGGTCATGGCTTCTTCACCTCGGGGAGACTCGCTTGAGGTTCCCTGTGAATCGTGGAGAGGATACGAGCTATCAGCGAAGAAAGGCGAAGCTTCGGCAGTGAGCTCGGGCTTTAGTAATAGCGAGCAGAGTCCGGCGAAGAAAAAGAAATGGTGGCGATGAGAGGACTTGAACCTCCGACCTAACGCTTATGAAGCGTCCGCTCTAACCAACTGAGCTACATCGCCACGATGCGCCGACCATCAAGATAAATAGTATCGGATGCGAATCGAGACCGGTCAACGCGAAAGTGTGGCGATTCAGAATGACAAGTTTCTCCCTCCCGCATCGGGAGGGAGTTAGAGGGTGGGGCGGACTTGTCACCCCGACCCTCACCTCTTGTCATCCTGAACGCACGTGAAGGATCTGACCGTACTTCTTCGGGCACCGAGAGATTCTGAATCAACCCGTTCGACTTCGCTCAGGGCAGGGACAGAATGACGAAGGAGACCACCCACACCCCGGCCCTCTCCCTTCAAGGGAGAGGGAACTGCCATCCTCCCTCCCATTTTGGGAGGAAGCTAGAGGGAGGGTTATTCGTCTTGAGAGATCAAGTTGGCTATCGAAGCACGAACGACCCTCACCCCAACCCGGGCCCGCAAGCGGGCACCCGAATCCGGGAGAGG
>JANQIZ010000037.1 GCA_028281895.1 Dehalococcoidia bacterium | reverse complement strand
CCCGGCTCAGAAGACTACCTGGTCAAGCCTATCGCCACGCACATGAGCCAGTTCGGAGGAGTCGTGCTGCGCTCAAGCTCGACACTCGATCTGACTGTGCACTGCTCGAACCCCGCGACGCTTAGCGCAGACGGATTCTCTGATCTTTCGCTGCAGGACGGCCAGAGTGTCCGAATCTCGCAGGCGTCCATCAAGGCAACGTTCCTCCGCAAGCATCCCCGGACAGCTTTCTGGGCAGACCTCTCCAGGAGACTGGGGATGCGCGTTGGCCCTCTGCCTCGAGTACCCATCGAAGATGGGGATTCCGATAAGATGTAGCTGACTTGGAACCCCTCACTGGAAAAACCGTCGCTTCAACGCGCATTCACGAAGGCCAGCGCATCTCGCTTCGAGTCGACGAGTTCACTCTTGGCGACCGTCCTCCCGTATCCAAGGAGATCATCGAGCATCCCGGTTCTGTGGTGATCCTCCCTCTGACAGACGACGGCCAACTGGTGTTGGTGCGCCAGTGGCGGCAGGCCGCAGGCGAAGTCGTCTTGGAAGCGCCGTCAGGCACGCGTGAGCAGGATGAAGATCCGCTCCTGACGGCCCACCGAGAGCTCCGAGAAGAGACCGGATACGCAGCGGAATCGATGTCGCACATCGGAGGGATGTGGGTCGCTCCTGGCTACTCGGGAGAGTTCACGCACGCGTTTTTAGCCACTGATCTTCACGAGAGTCCCTTGCCTCAAGACGCGGGTGAGGATATACACGTCCACATGGTTCCACTGGCGAACGTTCCCGCCATGATTCGAAGTGGCGATCTAAAGGATCAGATGACCATAGCGACCTTCTACGCCGCGTCACATCTGCTTGAGCCAGGGGCCGCGTAGAGACAGTTCCGGACGGATGCCAGGGAGAACAATGTACGAACACGATCTTTTAATCATCGGAGCCGGTCTGGCCGGACTTCGAGCTGCCGTAGAAGGCACCCGGAACGGGCTTAAGACAGCGGTCATCACCAAGGTGCACCCGGTCAGAAGTCATTCGAACGCGGCGCAGGGCGGCATCAACGCACCGCTGACCGACCGCGGAGACGAGTGGGAAGGCCACGCGCTCGACACCATCAAGGGGTCCGACTACCTGGCAGATCAGGATGCCGTTGAGATCATGTCCAGTGAGGCCGGTGAAGCCGTGCTGGAGCTTGAGCGCATGGGAGTCATCTTCTCCAGGGGAGACGATGGTCGGCTCGGTACCCGCAGGTTTGGAGGCCAGAAGGTTGCCCGGACGTTCTTCGTGGGAGCCATCACAGGCTCGGCGATGCTGCACGTCCTGTACGAACAGGCGCTCAAGTACGGCCTGCAGGTCTACGAAGAGTGGTTCGTAACGAGTCTCATCAAGGAAGACGGCGCTGTCAGAGGCGTGATCGCGCTCGATATCAAGACGGGTGAGCTCCACGCCATCAGAGCCAAGGCTGTGCTGATGGCAGCCGGTGGAGCAGGCCGCGTCTTCGAGCCATCGACAAACGCCGTTATCTGCACCGGTGACGGACTCTCCCTGGCCTGGCGAGCAGGCGCTCCTCTGATGGACATGGAGATGATCCAGTACCACCCGACGACTCTTGCACGCACAGGGATCCTTCTGTCAGAAGCAGCAAGAGGTGAAGGCGCATATCTGCTGAACAGCGATGGCGACAGGTTCATGGAGAAGTACGCTCCCGACTACATGGAGCTGGCTTCTCGTGACGTCGTCTCACGCGCTGAACAGACGGAGATCAACGAAGGCCGCGGGATCGATGGCAACGTGTTGCTCGATCTGCGGCACCTTGGCAGGCAGTTCATCGAAGACAGGCTCGGCTACCTGCAAGAGGTGGCTGTGGAGTTCCTCGGCATCGACCTCGCTGAGCAGCCGGTTCCGATTCGCCCCGGAATGCACTACATCATGGGCGGCATCAAGACGAACGCAGACGGCGAGACCGAGATTCCGGGCCTGTATGCGGCTGGCGAGTGCGCGAATGTCTCGGTGCACGGCGCAAACCGGCTTGGCGCGAACTCGCTGCTCGACACCGTGGTCTTCGGCCGCAGGGCAGCCGTGAAGTCGGTCGAGTACGTGAAATCTATAGGTGAGAGCGGCTCAGATACCGAACAGCATCTAAGAGCCGAAAAGGAACGACTGCAGGCTCTGCTGGACAGGCCGCAAGGATCTCGCACCGCTGACATTCGAAACGAGATGGCTGAAGGCATGACCGCGGGTATTGGCGTATTCCGCGATCAGACCTCTATGGAAGGCGCTATTGCCAAGGTCGACGAGATGCGGAAAAAGTACGATGAGAGCATCTATGTCGAAGACAAGGGCAAGGTATTCAATACCGACCTGATGTTCGCTCTCGAGCTTGACTTCATGCTGGACACGGCACAGGCCATCGCCAACAGCGCAATTATGCGGAAGGAAAGCCGCGGGGCTCACTTCCGCACCGACATGCCTGACAGAGACGACGAGAACTGGCTGAAGCACACGCTGGTCTACAAAGACGGTGAAGGCGTGCGGACAGAGACGCTGGATGTTGTGATCACCCAGTGGCAGCCGGTGAAGAGGGTCTACTAATGCAGACGAGGCTTAAGGTCAAACGGCAGAACCCCGGCGAGGCCGGATCGCAGCCGCACTACCAGGACTACTCGATCGATATCCACCCGGACTCGACGGTACTCGATGCGCTGATGCATGTCCGTGAACAGGTCGACGGAACGCTGGCGCTGCGATGCTCCTGCCGCGCCTCGATCTGCGGATCGTGCGGAATGCGGGTGAACGGCCGCGCCAGGCTCGTCTGCAAGACTCGAGTGGCCGATCTTGCGCCAAACGGCGAAGAGCTGACTATCGAGCCAATGGGGAACCAGAAGGTTGTCAAAGACCTTGTGGTCTCGCTCGACACGTTCTTCGACCAGATCAAGCGGGTCAAGCCGTTTATGCAGCCTGACGAGGAGCCTGAGAGCGGAGAGTTCATCGCATCGAACGAATCGATGACGAATCTGCTGACGGCGATGAACTGCATCATGTGCGGCTGCTGTGTCTCGGACTGCACGGTGCTGGAGGTCGACTCGAACTTCATCGGCCCTGCGGCTCTCGCCAAAGCTTGGCGCTTCACTGAAGACCCGAGAGATGACAGGCGTGACGAACGGCTCAAGGCTCTCAACGATGAAGACGGCGGCATCTGGGACTGCACTCGCTGTATGCAGTGCGTTGAGGTGTGCCCGAAGGACGTTGCGCCGATGGATCGCATCATGGAGCTGCGTGACGCTGCCATCGAAGCGGGCAACACCAACACCTCCGGCTACAGGCACACCGAGTCGTTCTACAACTCCGTGAAGAAGAACGGCCGACTAGACGAGACCCGGCTCGCAGTCGATAGCGCTGGCTGGATGAACATCCCCAGGCTGCTGGACCTTGCGCCTATCGGATTCAAGGCGATGATGAAGGGCAAACTGCCACCGATTCGCCCGCACAAGGCCGAGGACAAGCAGAAGATCAAAGATCTCTACGAGAAAGTCGAGGGCGATCGATAGTGAAATACGCCTTCTATCCGGGCTGCGTCGCAAGAGGCGGAGCGCCTGAACTCTACGCATCAGCGGTCGCCGTCATGGAGCGGCTCGGCATCGAGTGGGAAGAGCTCACAAAGGCTGCCTGTACCGGCGCCGGCG
>JANQIZ010000336.1 GCA_028281895.1 Dehalococcoidia bacterium | reverse complement strand
GTCTGGGCGTTTGGCGTCACGTACATGGACTCGATGCGTGAGAGGCAGGCTGAGAGCGGAACTCCTGACGTCTACGCAAAGGTCTACAACGCTGAGCGGCCAGAGGCGTTCTTCAAGGCGA
This sequence comes from Dehalococcoidia bacterium, assembly GCA_028281895.1. Taxonomy (GTDB): domain Bacteria; phylum Chloroflexota; class Dehalococcoidia; order Lucifugimonadales; family Lucifugimonadaceae; genus JAJCYX01. Next base: position 10,552 of record JANQIZ010000336.1, on the reverse strand, counting down.
CCGGCGAGCGGGTGCAGCCGCCTTTCGCCGAAGTTGGCATCAGGGCAGACTCTGGCTGGGATGTGCCTGAGCCGGAACTGGCATTCGTCCTGTTTGGTGGCGAGATCGTTGGCTACACGGTTGGCAACGACATGAGCAGCCGGACGATTGAGGGCGACAACCCGCTCTATCTGCCGCAGGCCAAGGTGTACGACAAGTCGACATCTTTCGGCCCATGTGTCACGACTGTGGAATCAATTGGCGATGCGCAGGCGCTCGATGTGAAGCTGACTATCGAGCGAGACGGAGCGGTGGCGTTCGAGGGAACCGCAAACACATCCAGCATGAAGCGTGACTGCGCCTACCTTGCTGACTGGCTGCAACGGCACAACGCTATCCCTGATGCGACGGTGGTGATGACCGGGACAGGCACGATTCCACCGCCGGAATTCACGCTGCAAGACGGTGATGTAGTCTCGATCCAGATCGAGAAGATTGGCACGCTGGTCAATACCGTAGCGACTGTCTAGGGGCGCCGATTCCGGCCATCCTTTGAACCCCTGGGACGGCCGCGTCGTAGCTCCAGCTATGCCGATCTTCGAAGACGGTCAGTTCCAGTTAGCAGGCTGATGATGATGGCGATTGTGTTTAGAGCAGGCAATGCAGCGAAGTCATACCGGCTGAGCAGTGTTGTCGTGATTACCTTCATCGCCTTCGCTCTTTCGGCTTGCGGCACAGATTTTGCTGAGCCCGAGCCTGTTGCTGCTATCTCTGACACTCCAGTGCCGCAGGCCACTGTATTCAGGGTGCTGCCCGTCACTCCCGTTGCGACTTCAACCCCGCTTCCGCCTCCGATCGGCATCGACGGCAAGGTTCAGAAGGAGTTCCCGAGCCAGATCGATCCTTCCAGGTCCAGCGTTTCACTGCCACCTGATGCAGTGCTGGGGTTTTGGGCCGGCTACCTCTCCAACACGCGACTGATCGTCGAAGGCCAGCCCGTCGATGTCCACCTGTGCGAAGATCGAACACTCTTCCCCGGCTCGCCATCGACGTTCGTAAACGCGGGAACATGGGCTTTGAGGCCCGGCCGCGACGAGGCATATGAGGTTACTCTTGGTCGCGAATGGCAAGGCCGCAGAATTTCAGGCTTCGTTCATCTGTCGAGAGTCGGTGGGCAGACTGTCGCCACCAACGATGGCCTGCATATCGTGTCTGTAACCGAGTCTGATCTTTGCGACGAACTTGGAGACCTTTAGCCCTGACAGCAGAACAAACAGCAGCCGGTAGCGGCGCCCCGGACGTAAGCCAGGTCCATAACCTGGCAACTGCGATACGCGACAACGTGCAGAACGTGATCGTCGGCAAGCCAGAGGCGATCGACCTTGCCATCGTGGCTTTGCTCTGCCGCGGCCATGCCCTGATCGAGGACGTTCCTGGCACTGGCAAGACGACGATGGCCAAGGCGCTGGCAGCATCGCTCGGGTGCGATTTCAACCGCATCCAGTTCACCCCGGACCTGGTTCCTGGCGATGTACTCGGCGTCAACTTCTTCAACTCATCGAAGGGCGAGTTCGAGTTTCGGGCGGGGCCGATCTTTTCGCAGGTTTTGCTGGCAGATGAGATCAACCGCGCTACGCCGAGAACTCAGTCGGCTTTGCTGGAGGCGATGCAGGAGTCGCAGGCCAGCATCGACGGCGTCACTTCCGACCTGCCGCAGCCATTCTTCGTTCTAGCGACCCTGAACCCGGTGGAGATGGAGGGCACGTTCCCTCTGCCGGAAGCGCAACTGGACCGGTTCATCCTTCGCATCTCGATCGGCTACCCATCCATGGAAGAGGAGTCAGCGATGCTGGAGCGCTTCCGTGGAGCAGGGCAGCGCATCGAAGTCGAGGCGATAGCCGGTCCTGATGAGATCGTTCAGGCGCAGTCAGTGGTCGATGACGTGCAGGTGGATGAGACGGTGCGGTCATACCTGCTGCAGGTGGTTGCCGGAACCCGGTCGTCCACAGATCTCAGGCTCGGCGCCAGTCCCAGGGCAACGCTTGCGCTGCAGCACGCTGCACAGGCGCGGGCTGCCATGGACGGCAGAGGCTATGTTCTCCCGGACGACGTTAAGCAGCTTGCGGCACCAGTGCTCAGCCATCGTGTCGTCCTCGACTCATCGGCTCATCTTCGCGGGCGCAGCGCCGAAGAGGCCATCGCCGGTGTGCTCGACGGAGTTCCTGTGCCCATCGAGCGAGACTGACCGGATTCCCGGATGTTTTTTCCTGGCCGATGGACCCCGCCTGCGCTGCTCGGAACCCGGCTCTCTGACGCCCAGCATCGCAAGCAGGTCCTGGGGCAGGTTCCCGACGATCCTGAGAAGGTGATCAGGGACCTGTTCGTACTGCTCCTGCTCATCGTGATGATTGTGGGAGCGGCGACGGGTCATGGTCTTGTTGTAGCGCTGGCCGGACTGGCGTTCGTCGTCTCGCTGACCGCCCGAATTTGGTCCGCGCTCTCGCTCGACGAGCTTTACTACGGCGTCTCAGGCAGCACAACGCACGCGATGATCGGTGACGAGATCGAGCTCGTTCTCAGCTTCGAGAACAGAAAGCCTCTGCCGGTTCCTTGGCTAAGAGTCTCCGAACTGGTGCCAAAAGGCCTGAATCTCGTCGGCAAGGAAGACGAGTTCATCGACTACATGGGCGGCACGCCGCTCGAAGAGTCGGTCAGCCTCGGCCGGTACGAGCGATTGCGCAGACGCTACCGGCTCCGCGCGTTAGGCCGAGGCCACTACTTCTTCGGTCCCGGAGATGTGGCGAGCGGCGATCTGTTCGGGCTCTTCGTCAAGAAGGCCATGGTTACCCGGCACCAGTGGAATCTCATCGTCTATCCAGACACGATTCCAATGCCCGATCTTGGGCTCGCCACTGCAAGGCCGATCGGCGACGCGAAGACACGCAAGCCCGTATGGCGAGATCCGACGAGGCCCGCGGGAATTCGTGAATATCGTCCCGGTGATCCGGTCAAGAGCATCGATTGGAAGTCGACTGCTCGGCGCAACGAGCTGTACGTCAGGGTCTTCGATCCGAGTGTTTCTCAGTACGCCGTTGTGATGGTCGAGGGCGCCACGACGGATCGTCCGTGGGAAGGCTTCAGGCTAGATGTACTGGAGGCGCTGGCAAGCTGCGCAGGCTCGGTCGCGAAGCACGCTCTCGATGCTGGATTCCGCACCGGTCTTGTTGTGAACTCGACCTTGAGCCTTGGTGGCCGGAACGTCGTCAGACCCGCCGCGGGCTCGAATCAGCTCGGCGACATCCTCGAATCGCTGGCAATGATGCGGCCGGCCACGATGATTGGATTGGGGCAGCTCGCGATCGCCAATGCCCGTGACGCTATTCCGTCCGGAGCGACAGTCTTCTTTGTGGCAGCACAGCTCAGGGAAGGCGCGGTCGCGTATGTGACGGAGCTTGGGAGGCGCGGCCATCCAGTCACAACTCTCTGGGTGGGGCGCGAGGATCCTCCGAACCTGCCCGAACTCAATATCCTCGACTACAGGTCAGCATTTGCAGTGGGAGAGGTAGAGGGGGATGAGGCGGTGTTCGGCCGCCCGCGCTCTCGAGGCTCAGAACAGGTGGTGCCGAGTGGGTGAAGGCCGCTCACAGCTGATTCTTCTCTCTGTCGCAGTGGCCGAGAGCTCCTGGTTGTTCGCAGTCTTCATGGTCCTGGGGCAGATCGGCGATCTTGGCGGATCGCCTTTGCCATGGATCTCTGTGCTGGCCCTGCTCCTTATCTCGATCTTCACCGGGCACATGCTTGGCGTGAGGGAAGGCGACGAGGTTTCCAATGCCATACGCCAGTCACTGTTCGGACTGGTCGTGATCTACATCCTGCTTGGCACCGGGACCTTTCTCGATGAGCCGTTCAACATCGGCTGGCTCTTCACACTGCTCAGTGGCGATCTCGGATCGACGGCATCGGTCTCTGCTGTATTCGGATTCCTGATCCTGCTCTGGCTTTGGCGTCACGGCATCAAGCTCGGGACTGATCGTTATCCGGAAGACCGGCTCGCGAGGATCTTCAAGATCGGCATTGGCGCGCTGGCGATTGCCACGCTTGTCGACCAGGCGATAGACGACGATCTTGGAACGGTGTCGCTGCTTCTGCCGTTCTTCGGCGCGACGCTCGTCGGCATGGCTGTTGGAAGACTTCCCGAGGGCGGAGTTGGCAAGCGGTCCGGGGAGTGGGCAAAGGTCATCGGAGTTTCGGTATTTGGCGTGATGGGCGTTGGACTGCTCCTTGGCCTGATCGGCGGCCTGTACGGAAACGGCGGAGTGCGTCTGCTGTATGCAGGCTGGGGCCTTGTTGTCGACGGGTTCCTGTGGGTCCTGAGATTCCCGGTCACCTGGGCGATCGCAATCATCAACTGGCTGATCGACCTCTTTGCCAGGGATCCTGACGGCGAGGACCGTGAGTCCGTTCCACCACAGTCCGGCGACGAGATTCTCGGGCGAGAGCCTACTGAGATGGTCGAAGCCGGAAACGCCACGGTCGACAGCATCCTGAACATCATCCAGTACCCGGTCATAGCGCTCGCAGTCATCACGGCGTTCTTCATTCTCGCGATGGCCTACCGGCGTCTTGGCCAGCAGGAAGAATCGGACGACGATGATGAGCGCGAATCGCTCAGATCGGAACTGAACACGGCAGGCGACATGTCGCGTCTGCTCGGCGGACTCGTCCCTGGCTGGATGCGGAGGCGCTCAGGCAAGGGCTGGAGGAGTCCCGATGAATCGGGATTTGCGGAGGTGTTCAGCCTCTACTTCGATGCTCTTGGCTTTGCCGTGAAGCGCGGCATGCAGTTCCATCCACAGATGACGCCGCGTGAGCGCTTGCCGCTTCTGCAGGCCGCTCTGCCGGGCGCGCCGATCGGTGAGCTTACAGATCGCTTCAACGATGCCTGCTATGGCCACATTCCGGCTGATCCGAACGAAGTCGAAGCGCTTAGATCGCGGATCGAAGAGGCCAGGAAAGCGCCACAGCCTGACTAGAGTCGCCGCACGTTGTGCCGGGGCTCTGGAAGCGTGATGACCCGCAACAGGTTCGTCGATCCGCCCACACCGATTGGCATGCCAACAACGACGACAGCCAGCTCAGACTCCTTTGCCAGCCCGGTATCCAGCGCCAGCTTCGAGCCTTCGTAGAACATGTCCTGGACCGTGTCGAAGCCACTTACCTGCATCGGCAGCACGCCCCACCGAAGCGCGAGCTGGCGGCCTACTGCAGGGTTTGGTGATAGCGCTACGACAGGCACTCGCGGACGGAATGCTGCGACCCGGGAGGCGGATGTGCCAGACTCGGTGAACGCGAGCAGCACCTTCGCTCCGAGGTCGTGCGCGGCGACCATCGCGTTGTATGCGATTGAGTCGCCAACTCCGTAGTCGTGCCTGCGAGTGTAGGTCTGCCTGCGGCCAGCGATCGCCTCGTAGTCCAGGAACTTCTCGGCCCGCTTGGCGATTCGAGCCATGTACTGAACCACCCTCACCGGGTGCCGGCCTACCGATGTCTCGCCTGAAAGCATGATCGCATCGGTGCCGTCACGGACCGCGTTGTGCACATCTGTCGCTTCGGCTCGAGTCGGAGTTGGCGACTCGATCATCGACTCAAGCATCTGGGTAGCCGTGATCACCGGCTTGCCGCGTTCGTTGGCCCGCCTGATGATGCGCTTCTGGACACCGGGGACTCTCTCGATAGGCAGCTCAACGCCAAGATCGCCCCGTGCCACCATCACCGCGTCCGACGCATCGAGGATCGCATCGAGGTTGTCTACGGCCTGTTTGATCTCGATCTTGGAGACCAGCTGGCAGTTTCGACCGGCCGCCTGCATCTTCTCTTTTACAAGTTCGAGGTCTTCGGTGCCCCTGATGTAGGAAAGGCCGATGAAATCGACATTGGCCTCCAGGGCGAATTCGAGCGCGCTCAGAGTCTCATCGGTCATGTAGTTGAGAGTTGAGGTGCGGCCAGGCGCGGTCACCGCCTTGTTGTCCTTGAGCACTCCACCACTTGTGACGCGGCACTTGATGTCCCTGCCATCGATGGAGAGCACCCGGAGCTCTATCTTGCCCTCGTCCAGCAAGATCTGGTTTCCGCTCTTCACGTCAGCATGCAGACCTACAGGCCATGCGTTGACTCCCTCTGCAGTGCCAGCGCGCTCTTCAGCAAAGAGCGTGAACTCGTCGCCCCTCTGCAGCGGCAAGTCTCCGTCTTCCATGACCCCAACCCTGTACTTGGGGCCCGGGAGGTCGGCGAGAATAGCGATGCTCACGCCAAGCTTTTCAGCCACCTGGCGAACATTTGCGATCGATAGATCATGGTCCGCTCTCGATCCATGAGAGAGGTTCAGCCTGGCGACCGACATTCCCTGCCGAACCAGACGCTCGATCATCGTCTGCGAGATGGTCGCAGGGCCGATCGTGCACACGATGCGTGTGCGCGGGCGGTTCTTCAGAAAGCCAGGCAGTTCGTACAGTTCAGGCAAATCTTGATCTCTCGATTAAGGTGGCTCTAACGTGAGGAGCAGGCGGTCCGGCTACAGCCTATAGGCTGATTGCATGCGCTTTGTTGCCTGTTCGCAATCCCTTCGAACGCCAACAGGATAGCGGCACCATATGAACGTTGGGAAACCGCTCGAGATTTGACACGATTTGGCGTTACAACTAGAGTTTGACCCTACCCTAAGTTGTCAGATTTCGCGAGGTCCCACCTCTTGAGCACAGCGCGCTCCCTCCTCGATCTTCAGGAAACAGACCAGCAGCTTGCCATGTGCCGTCGAGCATATCGCCAGCTAAAGGAAGAGCTTGAGGCCGAAGGAGGCGTGCCTGATCTGACCTCCAGGCTTGAGCGTGCCCACCATCGCCAGCTCGAGCTGAAGGTGGAAGCGGCCCGCACAGAATCGGAAGCCGCCACCCTCGGCGAACGCGTGAAACAGCTGGAGGAGCGTCTCTACAGCGGAGCGATCACCAACGTTCGCGAACTGACCGCAATCGAGACCGAGCACAACTCCGCCCGCCGAGAGCTGGCAAGGGTTGATGAGGCGATTGGCCCTGCGAAGGTCGCAGCCGAGGAGGCGGAATCGGAGCACGAGAGGCTGAAAGCGGAGCTTGAGAGCCGAAAGTCCGAATGGACACAGCGGCGCAAGGAACTCAACCAGGAGCGATCTCGCGTCAGCGCGGAATACAAGAAGGTAGGCGCAGTCAGGGAGTCTGCAACGGCTGGAATCCCCGCTCCTGACCTCGAAACATACAACGCCCTGTTGCCAAGGATGAACGGCCTCGCAGTCGTCCGGGTTGATCGTGGTGTCTGCCAGGGCTGCAGAGTCAGGCTTCCCATCGGCGAGATCTCGCGAATGCAGAGCGCCACGGGTCTTGTGAACTGCAGCAGCTGCGGCCGAATACTCCTGACGGAGTAGCAATTTGAGAGCAGTTGGACTCTATCGCACTGACAGGCTGGCGGAGACAGCGCCACCTGATGCGTCAGACGAGAACGGCGCTGCCCGCGATATCGAGCTGTACTGTGAGCGCAACTACCACCAGCTCGTAACCACCTACGAGACCACCGATTCCGCTGGCGCCACCCGCGCATACGAGGCGATAACTGACCTGTTCAGATCGGGCAGGCCGGCGCTCGTGGTCTTGCCCGACGCCACTCACCTGGCAGACGATCTCGAAACATTCGCCAACCGCCTCATCGAGCTGACAGAGCTTGGTGGTGAGGTGCGTTGCACAGATCCTGAAAGACCAGATCCCATTCAGAGCGCAGAAGAGCTTCTCACTCTGAAAGGCCGGTCAGCCGTTCGGCAGCGCCGCGTCCGCCAGGCCATCATGGCGAAGGCATCGCGAGGCCAGGTGCTTGGCCGGACTCCTTACGGATACAAGACAGGCATCAATGGCCAGCTCCAGAGCGATCCTGAAGAGGCCGAAGTGGTGCAGAAGATCTTCGAGTGGTATGCCGGTCCGTGGCATGCCCCGGAGAGCGAGCCACTTGGTGGAATCGGCCTCAGGCTAGTCGCGCAGAGACTGAACGACGAGGGGCTGAGGACACGCCAGGGCCATCCCTGGACGCAGGTTGCAGTGGCCGGAATATTGCGAAACCGGGCATACCTTGGCACCTACACCCGGTACGGCGTGCGAATAGTCGGCAGCCACCCGCCAATCGTCGAGCGGGAAATCTTCAACCGTGCGCAGGCAGTCACAGAGAAGCGTCGTCCAAGGCGAAAGCGCAGGGCAGCCGAGCCGTTCCTGCTATCCGGACTGCTTCGTAGTCATGTGTCAGGCAGAGGGCTCTTTGGCCTCACCCGCCGGCGCCAGTGGAAACGGCAGGACGGCACCGCTATGGAGAAGACCTACCGGTACTACGAATGTCCGCATCGCGAGCCTGCCGAAGATGGCTCAGATGACACAGAAAAGCTCTCATGGTCCGCTGACAAGCTTGAGTCCGAGGTCAGACGGCAGATCGCTGAGTGGCCGGATGAGAATTTCCAGGGCGCTGTCCTGGTGGAAGACGAGTCGGCACAGGGATCGAGCGATCGAGTCAAGATCGCCGAGCGCGAGTTCACACGAGCCGTTCGGGCAGTCGCGAACGGGTACGGCAATGTTCGCGATCTGCAGAGACCGCTCGAAGAGCTGAGTATGGCTCGAGAGTTGGCAGGCGAGCCAACCGAGATGTCGTTCGATGCTGCCACTCTCAGAAACATGGCTGCCTCGACGGAGATCGCAACGGCAAGGCCGGCGCTGCTGGCGGTGATCGAACGGATCAGCGTCGGACAGAAGTCGGTCGAGGTCACTCCTAAGCTCGGCTGAAGGCCCGCCTACAGGTCAGCGAACCCGCGTATCTGTATTCTTATTGCAGGCAAGACGGACGCGCGGCCGCTGTCGAGGTCTGATTCTCAGAACTCGATAGAGGAAAGTCCGGGCACCACCGGGCCACGACGCCTGCTAACGGCAGGGCAGGGCGACCTGACGGACAGTGCAACAGAAAACACACCGCCTCGACTTTGTCGGGGTAAGGGCGAACCGGTGCGGTAAGAGCGCACCGCCCGGCCGGCAACGGTCCGGGGCACGGCAAACCCCGTTGGGTGCAAGGCCAAATAGGGGAGCAATGAGCGGCCCGGCTCGCTCCCGGGTTGGCTGCTAGAGCGGACTGGCGACAGTTCGCCCAGATGGATGGCCGCAGAGCTGAGCAATCGGCTCACAGAACCCGGCTTACAGTCCGTCTTGCTTGTAATCACGTGAGGCCGCCGGCCCAATCCCGGCGGCCTCTCCATTTTTTCTCAGACTTCGTGAAGAGATCGGTTTATTATTTGGCGTGTCGGCACGTTTACCGGTGATAGCAGAAAAGGTGGCACCGTGGACTTCACGCACTGCTCGATCCTTCTCAAGCTCAATGATCTCTATCCGAAGGTCAAGAACGATCCTGTGAAACTGTACGAGGCAACAAGAGGTCGATGGAAGGTTGGCCTTAGAAGGTACAAGGTACAGCTGGCGATGTCGGTTTATGAAGGAGAAATTCGTGAAGTTTACGAAGTCGAGTGTTGGTTCCCTGCGGGAATGGTCCAGCAAAAGGTCGAAGTGCATGTTGATCCACCTGGCGACAAGAGATGGGAATTTACAGGAAAGGTGGCGAGTGAACCCACCCGTTCAAAGTATCTGGGCGAATCTGTGCATGATCTAATGTCCGGAAGGTTTGTGTTCCGATATGTAGGTTGCTGACCTGCCGCGGTTACCCTTATCGCCTTCCATTCGCTTGTCAGTCGATTCCAGGAGCGCTGCTGTGCCGATTCCTTCTTCCGATCCCATCGTCATCGCGCCTAGCCCAACGCCGTTCACCAGCGACGACCAGGTCGATCACGCTGCTATGGAGCGCAATGTCGCAAAGTGGCTCGAAACACCGCTCTCCGGCTTCATGCTCAACTCGGAAAACGGCGAAGAGACCTTCCTCAGCGAAGCGGAGCGACTGGAGATCATTCGCACAGTCGACAACGCGAGGGCAGGACAAAAATTCATCGTCGGAGGCATCGACAACCCCTCGGTAACCGAATCGCTGCGAACCGCAGAGCTGCTCGCCAGTGCCGGATCGGAGCTTGTGCGTGTGCGGATTCCCAGGCTGACCGACGACCCGCAGGCATACTTCGACGAGCTGATTCCGCGTCTGCCAGTGCCTGCGCTTGTAATCAACCAGCCAGCGCCCGGCATGTTCGCCCAGAGCCTTCCGCAGGCTGCCGGATCGCCAGAGATGATCGGCGCAGTGTGCGCGATGGACAACGTCTACGGCTACATAGCGGGCGGCAATATCCGGTTCGAGTCGATGACACGGATGCACGTGCCTGCGAACAAGAAGTTCTGGATTGGCAATGGCGTGCTGCTGCTGCCTGGAGCGGCGATCGGCGCAGACGGCGCGTGTCTCATGTTCGGAAACATCGGCGCAGCCGAGACTATCGAGATGCTGACGCTTGTGCGCGATGGCAAGCTGGCCGAGGCGCAGGCGATGCAGAAGCGTCTGAACAATGCCGACTGGCAAGTGCTGAGCCGCGGAG
>JANQIZ010000190.1 GCA_028281895.1 Dehalococcoidia bacterium | reverse complement strand
TTACAACTGGATGCCGTCTCACGTCTGGCGCACCACGCCGCAGATCATCCGCGGCGGGGCCATCGCTACAGCCTTCAACCTGAAGGAGGCTGAGCAGATGCCGCTTGCGCACGACCGCGAATACACCGATGAGGAGATGTGGGAGAACCTCGAATACTGGATCAAGATCATCACGCCGATCGCCGAGGAAGAGGGCATCAGGCTGGGCATTCATCCGTGCGATCCGCCTGCCGACAAGCTCGGCGGCATTCCACAGCTATTCAGGTCATACGACAACTACAGACGCTACCTGGACATCTACGACTCGCCGAACTGCGCCATCGAGTTTTGCCAGGGCACGATCTCCGAGATGTCCGACTCCGCTGGCGATGCTCTATACGAGTTCATCGATGAGATGGTGCGCAGGGACAGGGTGCTGTACGTCCACTTCCGAAACGTCTCTGCGCCGAACCCGAACGAGTTCCACGAGGAGTTCATCAACACAGGTCATGTGGACATGTACCGGGCGATGAAGACCTATCACAACGCTGGCTACAAGAGCTTCTTCATCGACGATCACGTACCGCAGACGCACGAGGACACGCCGTGGGGCCACCGCGGCCGCGCTTTCGCGAACGGCTACATCCAGGCCATGATCGAGGCCGTCGCTAAGCAGGCAGCAGGACAGTAGGGCGAGGGCTGAAAGGCTTACGCTTCCTGGTACTTGAGGAGTTGCACCGGTGCAGGGCTGAATTAGCTGGTAGTAGAGGAGGGAATGATGGTCGAGCAACTGCACGATATTGAGATCGACCGCAAAGTCCCCGCTGTGATGCGGGACGGAACTACTCTGTACTCCGACGTCTATCGCCCAAAGACACCCGGACGCTATCCGGTCATTGTTGAGCGAGTAGCCTACGAACTGGACTCCCGGCTGGAGCCATACGCTGAGTTCTACGCGCGCCGAGGCTACGTGTTCGTCGGTCAGAACACCCGCGGCACTTTCTGGTCAGAGGGTGAATTTCGAGGGGTGCAAGACGACGGATGGGGCGACAACAGAGATGGCTACGACACCATCGAGTGGGCCGCTCAGCAGTCGTGGTCAGACGGCAACATCGGAACCATGGACGGCTCCTGGTCAGGCATAACTCAGGTCTACCTGGCACCAACGCGTCCGCCTCACCTTCGGACCATGTTCGCCCGCATGCCACCGACGAATCGTGCAGAGGCGAACGGAGGAATACCCGGTGTTGGTCTCCGAGTCGGCCTGCTGCAACACACGCTCGAACGGGCCCGACACCCATCTGCCCCAACGCGGCTCAAGTCGTTTCTGCCTGCGATCGAGCAGGCTCTCGATGATCCGATGGCGATGATGAACGAGCTTCCATCCGGGGGATTGCTCTTAGTAAGCGAGATCTACCCGGAACTCGGCGACGTGTTTGGCGCAAAGCCGAACGACCCTCGAAGGCTGGATTCCGATGCGACTCGCCAGGCGCATGAGATTAGTGTTCCTGCGTTCTGGCTTGGAGGCTGGTTTGATGCGTTCCTGCAGGACACGATCAAGATGTACTCAATCGTCAGGACCCAGGGGTATAGCGAGCGCGCTCGAATCAACCAACGCCTATTGATCGGGCCCTGGGTGCACGGACCAATGCAGCCCGATAACTCTCTGCAGGGTGATATCGACTTTGGGCCTGAAGCGGTGCTTGGAATCAATGAATTCAGACTCAAGTGGTTTGATTTCTGGCTGAAAGGTATCCAGAACGATGCTCAGGAATCAGCGCCAGTTCGACTATTCGTGATGGGGGAGAATCGCTGGCGCGATTTTGACGACTGGCCTCCAGAAGGCGCTACCTCCACCAATCTTTACCTGCACGAAGATGATGAACAGTCTCTGCAGTTCGAGCCGCCCGCTGTTGATTCGAGTGAAACGTCCTACGACTACGATCCCTTTGATCCGGTGGGTTACTTCGGCGGAGGAAAAGCCGGCTTTGCAGGCAACGGTCCAATCGACATGTCCTCCGCCGAAGGAGAGTTAGCCGTATTTACATCCGCTCCACTGCGTGAGCCATTGACGGCTATCGGGCCAATTACGATGCGGCTGTGGGCGAAATCAAGCGCACGTGACACGGACTGGTTTGTGACACTTTGCGATGTCCATCCTGATGGCAGATCAATGCGCGTCACTGACGGATCACTGCGCGCCCGGTACAAGGATGGCTTCGATCGAGAGTCTTTGCTGGAACCCGGCAAGCCGTACCTGTTCGATTTCGAGCTGTCTCCAACTGCGCAGAGGTTTGAAGCAGGACACCGAATTCGGATTTCCATCACCAGCAGCCAGTTCCCTCCACTTGCCAGGAACATGAACACAGGTGGCGAGAACGCAGAAGAGACCGCAGGCACTATCGCCCACAATACGATCCTGCATGACCGAGAACATCCGTCGCATGTAGTGCTCCCAGTGATGGACTAAGCGGAAGATCTTCATGACCAACAGATTGCAACTACCTCTGCCTGTTCATCATCTCCGGACCCATGCAGATTGAGTGACCGAACACTCGAACCCTCCACACTCGGCTCCACTAACCGCGTTGTCTCCCGTCTCGGCTTCGGAGGCGCGCCTGCGGGCTTGACGAACTATCTCGACGACTACTCACCAAGAGATGCGGACCAGCGAGAGCAGGTGATCGCCGCGATTCAGCGAGCGGCGGACCTTGGCGTCACCTACTTCGATACGGCAGCGGCATACGGCGACGGCGCGAGCGAGCGCATCTTCGGCGAAGCGCTATCTGGTCGAGTGACCGGGCCTGCCGACGTGCTGCACGCCAACCCGCCGACCAGCCTGCAACCTGAAAACGACGAAAGCATATTCATCGCCACCAAGGTCTCGCACACCGAACCAGACGTGCGAGGCTCAGCGGAGCGGTCGCTGCGCAACCTGCGAGTCGATCGCATCGATCTTGTGCAGGTGCACGGTGGCTCGTACACAGCCGAAGACGAAGATGCTGTGCTCAGGCCCGGCGGCGTGCTGGAGATTCTTGAGCAGGCTCGCGATGAGGGCCTGATTCGCCACATAGGCTTCACAACCGAGGATCAGAACTCGGCCGTCTACCGCTTCATCGAATCAGGCCGCTTTGAGGTCATGCAGATCCAGTACAACCTGCTGTTTCAGCATCCGTACTCGCCGGACAAGCCGTTCGGCAGCATGATCGCAGCAAGTGATGCCGGAATGGGCGTGATCACAATGCGATCGGTGGCCTCAGGTGCATTCCAACGATGGATGAATGCCGTGCGTCCGGACGATGATTTCGACTACCACGCGCCACTTCTCCAGTTCACTCTCTCCAACCCGCTGGTGAACGTGGCGCTTGTAGGGATGAGGACGCCAGAGGAAGTCGATGCCAACGTGGCGATCCTCAATGACACCAGTGGCCGACTCGATCTAGAAGACCTGCACAGGAAGTTCTTCTAGTTTCACAGCTGTGAGTTTCATTTCTTTGAGCAAAGGTAATGAGAAGGAACGCCGGGAAGTCCTCATGGCAGTTGCTCTGGCGTAATATCTCGACCTGAACTAGCAATCGAAACACCGATGCGGAACCTGGCCCTCGACTGGAAGTCATCCCATGAACCAATTCGCAGCAACCATCAAGTCCGCGTACGACGAGTATCTCCAGGAATTGAAGAAGGCGATCGACGGTGTCTCACAGGCGGAGGCGTACTCGCAGCCAGCGCCAGACTCCAATCACATCGCATGGATCGTCTGGCACATGGCAAGGGTTGAGGACTACTGGATCAACGGCGTGCTCAAGGGCGCCGGGCAGGTGTGGAACCAGGGCTGGGATGAGCGGTTCGGAATGGATCCGGAAGACCGCGGCGCCGGGCAGACCATCGACCAGGTGCGGGCGATGCCGCAGGTGAAAATTTCAGACATAGTCGCCTACTTCGATGCCGTGAGAGCGGAGACCGGGCCTGTGATCGAAGCGCTCGACGAGTCCAGCTTGGCGAGGGAGATCGAGCATCCCCGATTCGGGACCATCACCGGCAGATGGCTCGTTGGCCACATCATCGTTGAAGAGAGCCAGCACACCGGGCAGGTTGCCCTGATCCGGGGAATGATCCGCGGGTTCGGAAAATAGGACACGTTTGCCGTTCCGTTTTCTCGAAGAGCGCCCGGAACCGGATTGTGTATGGTCGATCCACAGGCGCTTCGGAGCCTGGCCGAATCACTTCAGGGACAATCCTTCCGTCCGAGCAGGACAGAGCAGGACAATGCGGAACATAGATTCCCAGCAGATGCTGGATCTCACGCGCTACAGCTCAGTGGGCATCCGCCAGCGCGTCGAGCCACTTGAGATGTTCACCGGTTTCGAGGGCGCGAACAGCTACGACGTTGTCGATCCCGAAGGATCGGTGATTGCCCACGCTGCCGAGACGACCAGCGGCATGCAGCGGCTCTTCATGGGAGGCGGCAGATTCGAGACCATCGAGCTGCGCAACGCGCAGGGCGACATCATCCTGCGTCTCCAGGAGCGATGGGGCTTTCCGTTCTCCACTCACCAGATCACCGATTCCGCAGGACAGCCCCGCTTTCAGATCAAGCAGCGATGGGCATGGTTCAGGCGAAGGTTCTCCATGTGGGGCGACGGCAACCCGGAGATGACCGTTCGGGGGCCGATGTTCAGGCCGTGGACATTCTGGGTGGACGAAGGCTCAACACAGGTTGGCAAGATCTCCAAGAAGTTCTCAGGCATCGGCACCGAGATGTTCACCGATGCCGACAACTTTGAGATCGAGTTCACAGCGCCGATCGCGCACCAGGAGCAGCGCCTCCGAATGCTCGTGATGGGCTTCGTGGTGGACCTGAAGTTCTTCGAGAAGGACACGCGAAACCGCAACGCGGCGGTAGGCGCGGGCATCTTCATGGGCTCGCGGCGCTAGCGCAAATCCCAGCCCGGAACCCAGATCACGTTGGACGAGGCGCGTGACGGCGCATAGAGTTCTGTGGCCGTGTCACTGACCGCTCCGCCGTATACCTCGTGATTAGACTCCAGGACACATCGCTCGTCGCGTTCAAGTACCGCGAATACCGGTTCTTCTGGATAGCCGCGGCATTCTCGAACATCGGCATGTGGTCGCTCATATTCGGCCGACTGTGGCTGATGCGAACACTGACCGACAGCGAATTCATGCTCGGCCTGGAGACTGCGGCAAGCCTGGGACCGGTC
Organism: Dehalococcoidia bacterium; assembly: GCA_028281895.1. Classification (GTDB taxonomy): domain Bacteria; phylum Chloroflexota; class Dehalococcoidia; order Lucifugimonadales; family Lucifugimonadaceae; genus JAJCYX01. The sequence goes on along the minus strand of JANQIZ010000190.1, from coordinate 1,551 downwards.
CTTGTCTTCTCAGTCTGGGGCGGTGTGCTGGCAGATCGGATCAACCGTCTGCAGCTCGTGCGCGTGACCCGGCTGCTATTCGCCGCTATGGCAGGCCTGACGGGACTGCTCATCGCCACCGATGTGATAGAGCCATGGCATGTGATCGCAATCTCAGCTGCAACCGGCATTCTGCTCTCATTCGATATCCCCTCCCGCTCGGCGATGGTCGCCACCATCGTGCCAAAAGAGCATCTCGCCGGGGCCATAGCCATGTATTCGATCGTGTTCGGAGTCGCGGCAATCGCCGGGCCGGCCCTCTTCGCGCCACTGGTCGGCACGCTCGGCCTCGAAGGCCTGTTCTTCGTGATCGCAGCGTCCTATGTGCTCACCACCGGCGCGCTCATGTTCATGTCGCCAGTTGGCCACAAGATGAAGAGCGAGGGCGTATCGGCATGGCAGGGACTCACCGAAGGCTTCGGATATCTGCGACAGAACCGCGTCATCGCCGGGCTCATCGGACTTGGCATCTTCGGTGGAGTGGCAGGACTTTCATACACGACGCTGTTGCCTGTGTTCGCCGACGAGGTTTTTGGCGGTGATGAGCAGACGTACGGCAATCTTTTGCTGGGATCGGGTATCGGCGGACTGGTTGCGACGGTTGCGGTTGTGATTCTCGGTAAGAGAGTTCGTCCTGCTCTCTACCTGACTGTTTCCGGCAGCGGGTTCGGTGTGCTGCTTGTCCTGTTTGCTCAGTCAGACCAGCTTGCCATCGCAGCGTTCGCTCTCGCGCTGGTGGGCGCTGCGAGAACGGTCTACCAGACGATGAGCCAGACCCTTGTCCAGACGCTCGTCTCGCCTGAATACCGCGGGCGGATCATGGGGATCAGCCAGTTCACATGGGGAGCGTCGAGCCTTGGCGGACTGTTGATGGGAGCGCTCGCAGAACTGGTCAGCGCGCCATTCGCGCTTACGCTTGGCGGAACACTGATGTTCGGCGCGGTGGCCGCCGTCGGTGTGACTCTGCTGCGGCCTCTATGGTCTGCCGAAAGAGAGCAGGCGCAGGCTGAGGCGTAGTTTTTCTCCAAAGCCGAACGCTACTCTTGTTGCAGCAGCTCTACTCAGCCGCCTCGATGAACTCGTTCGTGTAGGCGGCTCCCACGTCTACGAATGACGAGATCAGTCCAGAGCTGATCATCCAGCCCGTGTACTGCTCCCAGCGCGCCCGTTCCTGCCAGCCAAAGCTGGGCGCGACGCCGTCATCCCACATCGGCAGCAGCAGATCGACACCCTGGCGCTCAACGTCTTCAAGCACCGTCTCTCCACCGATCTTGACCAGCATGTCTATCGATTCCTGTGGATTCGCCAGCGCGTAGTCGAAGCCTCTCTTGAAGGCATTCACAAGCTTCTGCACAACCTCCGGCTCATTCGCGATCTTGTCCTCGCTCGTCACCAGCACCAGCTCGTAGTAGTCAGGAACACCCCACTCTTCCATGCGCATGATGTTGACCGGGAAGCCCTCCAGTTCCAGCACTATCGACTCGTGAGTCCAGTACGCGCCGACGATGGCAT
>JANQIZ010000139.1 GCA_028281895.1 Dehalococcoidia bacterium | reverse complement strand
GGAGACGGAGGACGAGACGCACAATTCAACTCGCCGGATGGGTTGCACGTCTTTGAGATGAAGTCGTTTACCGGCCGTCTGGTGCGGGGCAGACGCAAGCAAGTCGAGCGGTCACTGAACAAAGCGTCGAAACTCGGGCCTCACTCGTGGACGCTGGTTGTTCCGATCGATCCCACACCTGTGGAGTACGAATGGTTCAAGCATCTGGAAGAATCATTCGACTTCAAACTTGAATACAGAGGTCAGACTTGGCTCGATTCACAAATGAGTCAAATGCCCGAGATAGGGAGATATTTCATCGATGGTGCCCACAAGGAGGTTATAGAACTCCTTGCCGAAATCAGCCACGAAAACGCATCGATTAGATCGGTACAAGACGCCATTGACCGGGTGAATAAGATTCATCGACGGCTGAACGATCTTGATCCCTACTACAGCTATCAACTTGTCGTTGGGTCGCCAACTGCGGGCAAGTTACCAGATGGTGCCGTGTTCTCTGTAAGTGGCAACGAATATCGCGTCGATCTCTACCCTCGATATGCTGGAGCCGCAAAGGACCGTCCAATCAAGATCGATGCAACTTTCGAATTCGGACCCGGTCAGGCTACGCAACAACTCGAATTTGAACGTTGGTACAAATTTGGCACTCCAGTGACAGTCGGCACAGAGTCACTGAAACAAATATCCATTGATGCACCGCTTGGAATCGGTGGCACTTTCGATTCCGGACATATGGAGATGGCATCGCTTGTCTCAGGCGAAGCTCAAGCGAAGACGTTTGCAGCAGATATATACGACGGAGAAAGATTCCTGACGAGTCTTTCATTCGATATGAAGCCAATACACATGGGCCACAAAGGTGGTGTTCTGCAAGGTTCAGACGACAGTGGCTGGGTGCAAATAAAAGCAACTATTGACACAGAACAACGCACATTCAATTTGCATTTCACTTTAGCACCTTCGGAGATCAGACCGGACGCAATTGTGGCTGTCCTTCAATGGCTTAGCGACATACGTGAACCGCATTACATGGATTTTCGGTCTATCGGTGGAGTTTCCTGGGGGAAATCCGTGCTTGGCATGTCTGCGCCAGTTAAGAAATTAGATATCGAAATCTTCCGTGCCCTAGCTGAAATCCAGAGAGCAACGAATACTGCATTTCCAGTTTCGTTGTACCTGACTGCAGACGAGTGTGCACAAATTCTGCAGCACCGTGATCTGCTGAATGGTAAGCAAATCGAAGTTACATGGAGCGGTCCAGCCATCCTGAACGTTGAAGTTAAGAAAGAGAAAGTTGATGAATTTCTATCAAATTGCTCTGCACTATTATCCCGAGAGGGAACTCGCATAAGCTTCGAGCAAGACGAAGTCGGGTCAATTAGGGGCCACAAATACAGTCTTGGCCGCGTCACAACGACATTAGCGTCAGCGCGTGCCATTGACTCGAAGACGATTGAGCGATTGATACGATCGGGTCAAGAGTCAATTGCCATTGAAATCGAGCCCACTGAGAGCAATGAACGCATGATGCAGGCGGTTTCGGCACCATGAGCGGGAATAGACTTCGCTGATCATCCCTCGGAGAACCGCGCCATGCCGCTGATGCTCAACAACAACTTCTCTGACCACACCATCAACACCGGTGAGGTCGAGATCGGCTACTCGATCGGCCCTGACAACGGGCCTGACCTGCTGCTGCTCCACGGCGTCACAAGCCGGCGCGACGGCTTCGTCCAGGTGATCGATGCCTTGTCGAAGCATCACCGCGTGATCACCATGGACCAGCGCGGCCACGGCTACTCCGTCCACACACCGGGCGCATATGCCAGGGCAGACCATGCCCGCGACATTCAGCACGTGATGAACAACGTCTGCCGCGGCGACATCATTGTCTGGGGCCACTCGATGGGCGGAGGCAACTCGCTCGCGATGGCCGCTGAGCAGCCGTCGAACCTGAAGGCGCTGCTGCTCGAAGATCCTGCGCTGTTCCGACCGGGACCAGATCAAAGGCCACCGGACAGTCCTGTTGTTCGAGGATTTCAGCAGCAGCTTTCGATGATGAATAATGGCCTGAGCATCGAGGAGATGACGCCGAAACTGCGGGAGGATAATCCGAATCAGCCAGATTTCTTCGCTGCATGGAAGGCAGAGTGCCTGACCCAGATGGACAACGAGATCCTCGAGAACGTGGTCGCCGGACGCGGACGCGGCGGTGACGACCCCGAAGAATCGCTACGTCGAGTGCAGTGTCCGGTGCTGCTGCTGCAGGCAGACCCGAACGCAGGCGGCATCCTCTCCGACGATCACCTGGCCAGCATCGTCCCGGAGCGGGACAACATCACGGTCAAGAAGATCGTTGGCGCGGGCCACAACATCAACCGTGAGCACTCTGAGCTGCTGCTTCCCGTCGTGCTCCCGTGGCTTGATGCGATCAGGGCATCCTGAATCTGCGTCTGCAGATGTTCAGGGGTAGAATCCCGTTGGCAGCCGCAATCGCCTGCCACCTGATTGCCAGACCAACTCTCGTTAGTTCTAGATCGACCCGATCCCCGGAGCCTTTGTCATGACCTCTTCACCCGAGACAATCCCGCCTGCGCCGTCTGCCGCACCCGACGCAGTGAAGCGCATGACCGGCGCCGCAAACGCGTTCCTGAACACTCTCGATGCGAACCAGCGGTCGACAGCTTCGTTCCCTTTCGAGGGCGATGAGCGATACGAGTGGGCGTACACGCCGATAGATCGCAACGGTCTGCTCATCAGCGACATGACGGCTGAGCAGAGGGACGCGGCGTTCGCCATGATGGAGACCGCCTACAGCGATCGGGGCAAGAAGACGGCTCACCAGATCATCGAGCTCGAAACGCTGCTTGGCGAGTATGAGGCGCTGACGAACAACGTCTCGCGGTGGGAGAGATCGCCAGCGCGCTACTGGTTCAGCGTCTTCGGAACCCCCGGCGGCAGCGAGCCGTGGGGCTTCCGTGCAGGCGGACACCACATCGGCCTTTCAACGACTATCGTGAACGGTGAGCTTGTCGCATACAACCCGCTCTTCTTCGGCTCAAACCCTGCGACGGTTCAGCACGGTCCGCACGAGGGCATGAGGACTCTGGCCGAGGAAGAGGACTGGGCGCGGGCGCTGGTGCGCTCGATGTCTGCCGAGCAGAAGCAGGTGGCGATCGTCGACCCTGTGGCGCCGGACGACATCCTGACTGCGAACTTCCGCGTCGCTGATCCTGATGCAGTGCCGCAGGGCATAGGATTCAGCGCTCTCTCCGACTCGCAGCGAGAGTCGCTGGTGAAGCTGGTGAAGTTCTATGTCGAGCGCGCTGCCGATGACATCGCTGCCAACTACTGGAGGCACATCGAATCTGTAGGCATGGACCGATGGACCTTCGCGTGGGCCGGTCCCGAAGAGCCTCAGCAGGGCCACTACTACGCCATCAAGGCTCCGAACTTCATGGTTGAGTACGACAACACGCAGAACGGCGCGAACCACATCCACTCCGTGCTGCGTGACTACGGCAACGACTGGGGTGAGGACATCCTCGCTGCGCACTATAGGAACGCTGACCACCATCACTAGAAATACTGGTGCGATCACCGTTCCGGCACGGATCTCAGCGCGCGAACATGGGCATATGGCATCGTAGTCGCGCGGCCTTGCGTATTTCGAGCAGGCGCGGCTTCAAATCAACCCGTCAGGAAACCGGTTAGATGATCAACAGTCGAAGATGGATCGCGCTGCTGGCGTTCACAGCGCTCGCTATCGCGGCGGTCGCCTGCCGCACACCTGGTGAGGCCGACCCGATCCCTGCGCCGGGCGATGCTTCGCCTTTCACAGCCGAAGAGGTGATGCAGCGCACTCTACGCGTCATGGAAGACGAGATCTCGATCGAGGCTGTTGGTGGCTTCCTGGCTTACCGAACCGATGTCGAGGACGAGCCTGAGCTGACGCAGGTCACGATGGAGTGGACTGCGCCGGACAGGGCGCGCAGGCTAATCAGGCAGACATCCGAGGCTGGAACGTTCGCTGTGGAGTTCCGATACCTGGGCGACTCTGCGTACGTATTTGCCGGGGCAGCAGGAGGCGGAGCGTGGAGCGAGACTCAGATTGAGCGACAGCCTGGCGATGACGAGCAGAACCGGCCAACGAACCTGAAAAATCTGCTTATCAGCGATTCGGTGCAGGTGGCCGACTACAACGGGCGATCGGCATACCTGATCTCAGGCGAGGAGCTGGTGCCCGAACAAGAACTTGCTCCGGGAATTGAGCAGGAGATCGAGATCGGTGTGACGCTGGTTATCGACGCCCTGTCTTTCCGAGTGCTGCGTGACGAGCGGATCCAGACAGTCCGGATAACGGAGGATGTGATTCCGAATGCGCCCGGTGACAGCTCAGTACACACCGAGGAAGTCGTCGTCGAGGCGTGGCTGGACATGACCTATCCCGGACGCGCCCTGAGCATCGAGCCGCCGGAAGAGTTCGTGTCGGCCGGATAGCGCGAACGATTCGCTAAACGTCCAGCCTGTAGAACGCGCTGGCGTTGCCGCCGAAGACAGCATCCTTCTCATGTGGCCGCAGTGACGACAGTATCTGCCTCGCCGTGTCAGTCACCTGCTGGTACGTCCCTGCGAGCGTGCACACCGGCCAGTCGGTGCCGAACATGATTCGGTCGTACCCGAAAAGCCCCAGCACGTGATGCACATACGGATAGAGGTCTTCAGGCTTCCAGTTCTCGTGATCGGCCTCGGTGATCATGCCTGAAACCTTGCAGCGGATACCGTTTATCGATGAGATCTTCCGCATCTCGGATAGCCACGGCTCAACAACTCCGTCCTTGATGAACGGCTTCGCGATGTGGTCGACCACCGCTCTGAGTCGCGGCACCTCTTCCATGATCTTCGGGACGTACTTCATGTTCGGTGGACGCACCAGGAAGTCATAGCACAGGCCTCGCGCCTCGATCTCCTTCAGGCCGTTCAGCGCGCCCGATGTGTAGAGCCACGAAGGGTCGTCTTCGCTCTCCCAGATGTGACGCACGCCCTTGAAGTAGCTGCTCTGCTGCAGCTCGTCCAGCGTCTCGCCCACGTTCGGGTCTTTGAGGTCGACCCAGCCAACGACGCCTGCCACGAAGTCTGTCTCTTCGGCGATCTCCAGCAGCCAGCGCGTTTCGTCGACCGACTGCGCCGCCTGCACAACCACCGTGTAGTTGACTCCAACCGAATTGATCAGCGGCTTCAGTTCTGCCGGGCTAAAGTTGACGGCAAGCGGACTGCCCTCCCCCATCCACGGATAGTCGAACTTCTCGAGATCCCAGAAATGGTGGTGGCTATCGACTACTGGCGTTTCTGTCATGTTTGTGGCGCGGATTTCGGCTAGTTTTTGGATATGCGGGCGGGCGAGGCCAGATTATCCCTCATGCAGAGCGGGAGATAAAGCGCAGGTTCGCCCTGCCTATGCTCCTCGCGAGCTCACACGCCTACCAGTTGGTGAAGGCTCCGTCGCTGCGGGACATCCTCGGCACGAACGACGTGAGATCAGTCACTGAGTTCTCTGCAGCCAGTTCCTCGTTCAGCTCGACCCCTAGCCCCGGCACGTCCGGCGACCATGAGTAACCGTCTTCCCATTCGATCTGCTGAGGGAAGAGATCGGTCGCGAAGGTGCCTGGCTGCTTCGGCATCTCCTGCACACCGACATTCGTCGATGCCATGCACAGAGCCACGCAGGCGGCAGCGCTAACCGGACCAAGCGGGTTGTGCGGAACGATATCGATGTAGTGCGTCTCAGCCCAGTGAGTGATCTTCAAAGCCTCGGTGAGGCCGCCGACGATGCAAAGATCGATCCGGGCGTAGTCGATCCACTCGCTCTCAATCACCTCGCGGAAACCCCACTTCGATCCCCACTGCTCCCCTGCCGCTATCGGCAGATTCACTTTCTCCGAGATCTTTCGGTAGCTGGCCGCGTTCTCGGAGCGGATCGGATCCTCGATGAAGAACGGCTTGAAAGGCTCAAGCTCCCGGCACATCTCGATGGCGTGCGTCGTATCGATGCGGGTGTGAAGGTCGAAGCAGATCTGTATATCTGGCAGCGCAGTTCGCACAGCCTCCATCGCCTGCACGCTCACCTTGATCGCATCACGCGGGTCAAGCACTCCGGGTTCGGTGAGGTCGCCATGCGTCGGAGGCTGATGCCAGCGAGCGAACTTCCAGCCGCGATCCCAGTGCTCTTTGGCGCTGTCGACCAGTTTCTCGATGGTGGGACCGCCAATGTGCGGGTAAGAGATGACCTTGTTTCGCACTGGACCGCCAAGCAGCTTGTAGACCGGTTTTTCGACCGATTTGCCCTTGATGTCCCACAGGGCGATATCGATGGCGCTGATGGCACACGAGTAGACCGTGTCTGCCGGGAAGAAGCCGGAGCGGAACATCTCCTGCCAGAGGCGCTCTGTCTCCCACGGATCGGCTCCCACAACCAGCTCCGCAAGATGGTCGATGGCGTTCTGGATGGCATTGCCCCAGCCGCGAATGCCCACCTCGCCGAGACCCGAAATCCCAGCATCGGTGTTGACCTTGATGACGTAGTAGCCGCCGAACCCGGATGGATCCTGAACGCGGTACTGCTTTATCTCCGTGACTTTCATTTGCTCTGTCTCCGGCGGAGGTTAGGTGCTGACTGCTGATGTGCGTTGCTAAATAATCCGATCCTCAGTTACGCCACCAGCTTGCCGATCTCAGGCTTCCCGCGTGTCGCTGTGCCGTGCTTGCCTGCAAAGTTGGCATCGGCGTACCAGAGCTCGCCGTTTCGGATCGAGAGCCCGTGCACGAAGGCATCGTTCGGGCCCATCGCCACGCGGTCGGTCTCAGCGCCGGTCTCGACGTTGTACTTCACGATCACGTTGTCGGTTGTATGCGCGCACCACACACCGTCTCCGTCACGCGCCAGTCCGTGCAGACGCTGAAGATCGATCGGGAAGGTCTTGAGAATCTTCATGTCGTCAGACGGATCGCAGAGGTGAATCGCCTTTGGTGCGAAAGCGGTTACCCACATGAGGCCGTCATCCCACTCAATCCCGTGAATGCCACCGCCGTCTGGAGTCCGGTAGCGGTCGACAGCCTCGCCGGTCGCCATATCGAGCTTGTAGATGTAGCCGAGATGTGTGTCGGTGGAGCGATACGGGCGGGAGGCGGTGCCGCCGTTCGATGCGGTCCAGATGTAGCCGCCGCCAACCGTTATCCCGGAGCCGTTCTCTGTTGGCGTGTTAATGGTGCGGAGCAGCTTGCCCTGCTCATTGATGACGAGAACATCGTCCGTGAGCTGATCCATGATGAACAGCTCGTCGCCGTACCACTGGAGGCCGTTCGGCATCTCGCAGGGTGAGTCGAAGGTTGAGACGGGGCGCATGTGAGATCTCCTGTGGGTGGCTGGCGTGCCGACATGATGGTGCGGAGAGCACGCCGAGTCAAATGAGGCGGTTTGGCGGTGATCGCCGGGATTCAAGCTGGCGACTCAAGACTCCCTGACTATCCGACCCACTCTCTGACTCCCTCCCTCAACAGGGAGGGAGAAGTGTGTTGTCATCCCGACCGCAGCGGAGGGATCTGACCGTGCAAGCATTGTGACAAGTGCCGCAGCTACTCCCTCTCCCTGCGAGGGAGAGGGCCAGCGAGTGGGTGGCTCCCTTTGTCATTCTTAACTTGATTCAGAATCTCTCGGTGACTATGGAAGCACGGTCAGATCCCTCCACTTCGGTCGGGATGACAAATAAGCGGGATGACAAAACGCTGCGGTCGAAATCACGGGCAATCTGCGCAGCGTAGAATCCGGGCGATCTGTCTCCAAGCCCAGTTTCCGGAGATCTGCCCATGTCCACCACCGATCGACTCACCGGCGCCGACATCGTCAAGCGTCTTGGCGTAAAACCCGTCATCAACGCGGGCGGTCCGAACACGAAGCACTCCGGCAGCAAGCCGCGGCAGGAGGCGATGGACGCCATGCAGGCGATGTCCGAAGTCTTCGTCAACATCGACGAACTGCTCATCGCCGCTGGAGAAGAGATCGCGTCTATCGTCGGGGCCGAGGCAGCAACCGTCACGAGCGGAGCATCTGGCGGATTGGTGGTACAGGCGGCAGCCGCGCTGACAAAGGGCGATCCCGACCTGATCGAAAGACTGCCTGACACCGCGGGAATCCCTAACGAGCTGGTGATCCAGAAGCGGCACCGATTCATCTACGACCATCTGTACCTTGCGCCGGGCGCACGCTTTGTCGAGGCCGGCGACGAGTCGGGCTGCACACCTGATCAGCTAGCGGACGCCATCGGACCGAACATTGCTGGCGTGATTCATTTGGAGTCGCCGTTCAAGAACCGCGACATTGTCCCGCTCCCGCAAGCAGCAGAGATCGCTCACGCCCACGGACTTCCCCTGCTGGCCGACGGCGCATCCATGCTTCCGCCTCGAGAGCATCTGCGGAAGTTCACATCTGAGGGCGCTGATCTCGTCTCGTTTTCAGGCGGTAAGGCGGTCCGCGGTCCTCAGAGCACCGGTTTTCTCATCGGCGACCCGGAATGGATCGAGTTCGCTCGCCTGGTGAATGCGCCAAACGCGACGATCGCCAGGGCACAGAAGGTATCGAAAGAGGAGATCGCCGGGCTGATCGCGGCTCTGCGGGTTTTCGTCGACGAAGATGAGGATGCCGAGACCGTGCGATACCGCCGGGACATGCAGCTGGTGATGGACCGAATCGCCGAGATTCCGGGTCTCGATGTCTCGGTTGAGCACAACTACGATCACTACATTCCGCACTGTGTGGTCAGGCTTACTGATTCGTGGAGAGGACCGGATACCGACGAGATTGCGAGGCAGCTGATGCTGGGCAGTGAGCGTGTCTACGTTCTGCATGGCTACATTGGCAGTCGTGAAATGTGGATCGATCCGCTGAACATCCAGCCGGGCGAGCTTGAGACAGTGGCGAGGCGGCTGCACGAGGAGTTGCTGCGCGCTGCGAGTGAGTAGCTCGAAGTACGTTCGGCGCGCGATTTGACCAGCGAAGCTAGGCCCCGACAGCAATGCTATGAAACCAAACCTTGGATCATCTGGAGTCGCTCTTGAAAGTTTCGCGCTTGCCTCGGTGCGACGGGTCCGGCCACTCGCAGATCCTGATCATCCACGATCAACACGGCCGGAACCCTGTAAGAAGGCCAGCTAGTTGGTTTTGTCAACGCGAGAACTTCCTGTGCCGCCCTTATGAGGCGCTCGGATGGAGCTTTGGATTTGACCCAGTTCGTGATGACATATTCGAGACCTGGCAATCGATATAGGTAACCGGCGGAAATCCTAATTTCGAGCCCGGGCCAAGGCCAGGGTGACGAGTAGCTACCGCTCCCACTAACATCTCCACCCATTGAATCGAATAATTCCCAGGTCCCGCTGACCAGAGCGGCGTTTCGTTCTGGCAATGCTCGGTGGTTGTACCCGCGCACTCGGGTGAGAACGTCCTGCCTTTCATCTGGATTTGTGCATCCCGTCAAGACGTTCCGGATCAGGTGGGAGTACGGGCTGAACCTGCCACCTCTGGCTCGGCGCTCCCATGAACGAATGAGACTTGGAAGTGCCCCCTGATCTGCGATTAGTGCAGAGGCTAAATCGAACTCGTTAATGCGCATATTTGCTTCTCAGTCTAAGGTTGCCCACAGCTTCTGGGAAAAGAATAGATTTTCCCGGTTTACTCTCCAAATCTGGATGGCACTACAACTGCATGGGTATAGATTTACACAGGTAGATCAGTTGCCATCATTGACGTATCGTTGGCGCGACGATGCAAGTCCAGTACCACGCCTTGTGGCTAACCCAACCAGATCAGCAGATCTGACTAAGGAATCTACGAAAAATGCCGAAGATCGCTGGAAAGCACGCACTGCTGGAGATGTTCAGGGCCGAAGGCGTTCGCCACATGTTCGGCCAGCCGGGTACCAGCGAAGCGCCGATGATGGACGTGATGCCCGACTACCCGGACATCGGCTACTACCTCGTGCTGCAGGAAGGCGTGTCTGTTGGCATGGCCGAGGGCTATGCGCGTGCCTCCGGCGAGGTGCCGCTGGTCAGCCTGCACATCGACAACGGCATGGCGAACGGCCTGAGCCTGATGATCGATATGAAGTACTCGGGCACGCCGATGGTCTTGACCGCAGGCAACAAGGACATCCGCAAGATGGCGCCTGGCCGAAGCGATCTGGCTGAGATGGCTCGCCCCTTCGCAAAGTGGAGCACCGAGATCACGCACGCAGAGCAGATGGCATCGGTGATGCGCAGGGCGTTCCAGGAAGCTCGCACCGCGCCGACCGGACCGGTGTTCGTGTCTGTCTCTGCAAACGCATTCGATGACATCGCAGACATCGACATCCTCCCTTCTACTAATGTGCGGCAGCTTCCTTCGGCAGACGAGAACGCCATTGAGGAGGCGTGCGGCCTTGTGGCGAATGCGGAGCGGCCGATACTGATCGTGGGCGATCGCGTCGCAGAGTTCGGTGGCGCTGAGGGCGCGGTGAGACTGGCTGAGCAGGGTGGCATGAAGGCCTATGGCCACAACTCCACTTCCATGAACTTTCCAGCTTCGCACCCGCTCTGGCAGGGCGGTCTGAACATGCGAACGCAAGAGGCGGTCGATGCGGTCCGCGACGCCGATGTGATCATCGCAGCGGGATGTCCGGTCTTCGAGGATTTCTTCTTCCAGCCAGGACAGTTCGTTGCAGCCGAGACGAAGCTTGTCCACATCGACATCAACCCCGGTGAGATCGGCAAGTCTGAGCCAACAGACCTCGGGATCATCGGTGCTCCGGGCGTGGCGCTCGGGCAGATGGCGGACCAGCTGGGCGAGATGATGACCGGCGCGCAGATCGAGTCGGCGAAGGGTCGTGCCGAGAGCGCAGCGCAGCTTTCGATGGCGCGGCACGAAGCGTTCCTCGATGAGGCTGCAAAAGGCATGACCTCGTCGCCAATGTCGCCTGCCGCGATGGGCAAGGTGATGGCGGACACGATGCCGGAGGATGTCGTGGTCTTCAACGATGGCGTGAGCTCGTCGGGTTTCGTCCTGGAGGCGCTGCAGCCTTCGACGCCGGGCTCGTACTTCGGCTGCCGCGGGCAGGCGATCGGCTGGGGCATGGGCGCGACGCTTGGCGTGAAGCTGGCGAACCCTGATCGCCCGGTGGTTGGTGTGGTTGGCGACGGCAGCGCCATGATGACGATCCAGGGGCTTTACACGTCTGCGAACTACAACCTTCCGGTGGTCTACGTGATGTGCAACAACTCGGCGTACCGGGTGCTTAAGGTCAACATGAACCACTACCACCGGCTGAACGATATGCCGATGCCGAACCACTACTTCGGGTTCGATTTCCCGGCTGAGATCGACTTTGTGGCGCAGGCGAAGGCTTACGGGATTCGGGGCGAGCGGGTTGAGCGTCCAGATGACTTTGCGAAGGCGCTCGATGGCGCGATCAAGTCGGGCGAGCCGGCGGTGCTGGACGTGATCATCGACGGCGCGCTGTAGGCGCGGATCAGCGATGACTAGCGGGGCTAACCCGGCTTGCGGGCAAGGATCATCTCGGTGACGGTGCGGAACCGGTGAACGCCGCCGTTCCGTTCAATCGCATCGTGCACTGCCGCCAGTAACTGCTGCCGACGGTCGTCCGGCAGCGCCCGGTGATCTGAATGCGTCTGGAGCAGCTCGATCCACGTATCCGCGTCGTACTCGGCCATCCACGGATACTCCCTCTTCTCAAGATCAGTGAACAGCTCGCTGTCCGCCACGACATCCCACCAGCGGTGTGTGGAGTGAACTCCCGGCGCAGGGCTTCGCAGGTCAGGCGCGAACTCGTCGTATGCCGCGTCGATCTGCTTCCCCAGCTCTGAGTCTCGACGTTCCTGGTGGTGCCAGAAAAGGGCGAACGTGCCGCCGGGCTGGAGCGATTCGAAGACCCGGCGAGGGCCGATCTCCGGGTCGATCCAGTGAAACGCCTGCGCAGAGTAGGCAATGTCGAACAGCTCTTGCGGTAACTCCCAATCCTCGAACCTCGCCTCAACGAACGAAACATTCGGATAGCTGCCGCAGCTTCGACGCGCTACGTCAAGCATTCCGGCTGCAGGATCGAGACAGGTGAGGTGATGCCCGAGCGGAGCGAAGAGCCGAGTGGCCTTGCCAGTGCCGCAGCCGATCTCCAGCAAGCGGGCTTCGTTTGAGATGCCGGCCCACTCGATGATGTCGGCAGCTACCTGTTGCGGGTACTCCGGACGAGCCCGATCGTAGAGTTCGGCGATCTCACCGAACACCCTCTGGGGAGTATTGTCCATGGCGATCTCCCTCACGGTGGCGAGCAGCTAGTGTCCGTCCCTGTAAAGCGCCCCGCGCTATGACTCGTCACCTGGAGCGATCTTACCGACTACAACGGAGATAAAGCGAATACACGCCCAGTTAGCCGGGCATTGGCCTGGTGGCGAACATATGAGGACTGCCGGATTCCCGCTGCACCCTCACGCCGCCGTGACGTATCCAACTTGTGCAACAGATAAGATCGTGCCGTGCCGCAGCTCTATAGCCGGGCGCGGCTGGAGGTTCACTTGGCAACACGTGCAGATCAGATCGCGGTCTACCAGAGGTTCCTCACCTCTGCACGACGCGGCGCGGCGATCTATGGATCGCTGGCGAGGATGGAGAAAGATAGCGAGCGATCTACGCTGTTCCAGAAACTCTGCGACAACGAGATGGAGCACGCGGCTCAGTGGGCCGAGTTGATCGGCAGAGAAGCGCGTGACCTGCGGCCTGCCAGGCTCGGGCCGGCATCGATCCTGTTGTGGCTGACGACAAAGATGATCGGCACGGTCTTCATCGCCAGATTCCTCATACGCGGACACGAGAAGAACCTGAGCGAGATATCTCACCTTCCAGATCCCTCGATGATGGCCGATGCGGCAAGAGAGCAGGAGCTGGGCCTGCGCAGGCTCGCCTACCCCGACTCGGAAGAGCTCGACCATCACGAAGGCGGATTCCTTGCCGGTGAGGGCGGCACTCTGCGCGCGGCGGGTCTGGGAGGCAACGACGGTCTCGTATCCAACTTCAGCCTGGTGATGGGTGTAGCCGGTGGCACTGGAGACGCCGAGTTCATCGTGCTGGCTGGAATCGCAGGCCTGCTCGCCGGCGCGTTCTCGATGGCGGCTGGCGAGTACATCTCAATGCGCTCGCAGAAAGATGTCTACGAGAACATCGTGAGGCTCGAACGTGCGGAGCTTGAGCTCTGGCCAGAACGAGAAAAGCAGGAGCTGGCCGGGTTCTATGAGGCGAAAGGGCTCACAAAGGAAGAGGCGGCGGTCATCGCCGAGCGCATCTCGAAAGACCCCGACATCGCTCTCGACACGCACCTGCAAGAAGAGTTTGGCCTTAATCGCGAGGACCTGGGATCTCCGTGGGGCGCTGCATTCGCATCTATGATCGCCTTCTCACTCGGCGCGATCATTCCGGTGATCCCATTCTTCTTCGGGGATGAAGGGATTCTGTTCGGGCTGAGCGCAGCCTTGAGCGGCCTGGCCCTGGCAATAGTCGGCGCCGGACTGGCGTGGATGTCTGGCATCAATGCCCTGTGGGGCGGAGCACGCATGCTCCTCGTGGGCGGAGTAGCGGCCGCGGTGACGTTCGCGATCGGAACAGCGATCGGCGAAACGATCACCTGATCCCGCTGATTCTGATAGCTCGCAGATAATGACTGCATGAACTACGACGACACTTCGGCATATCAGCGCTTCCCCCGGTCACGCGGCTACGACCTCTCGTGGGTGATTGAGCTGGGGATGGGGCCGAATCCGATCTGGCTGGCCGAGTACCTGTCAGAATCGATCACGCTTGAACCTGGCATGAAAGTGCTCGACCTTGGCTGCGGAAAAGCTGCGTCCTCTGTGTTCTTCGCTCGTGAATTTGACGTTGAGGTTTGGGCAACCGACCTCTGGATAGACGCTGAATCCAACACGCAGCGGATCGCTGATGCCGGATTGAGTGAGCAGATTCATCCTGTGCACGCGGAAGCACACTCATTGCCGTTTGAGACCGATTTCTTCGATGCCGTAGTCTCCCTCGACGCTTACCACTACTTCGGCACAAGCGAGACCTACATCGGCAACGTATCGAGCTTCCTGAAGCGCGGCGGAGAGATCGGGATCGTCGTACCGGGCCTGAGATCGGAGCTGGGTGACGAGCCTCCGGAGCACCTGAGGCCGTTCTGGTACTGGGATTTCTGGACCTTTCACAGCCCGGAATGGTGGTGGCGTCACTGGGACCGTTCTGGCAAGGTGCAGGTTCACACTGCCGACTGGCTGGAGGACGGCTGGCGGTACTGGATGGAGTGGAATCTGCTGAGTGGAGATGACAAGAAGGCTCCAGACGAAGAGTCGCAGATGTTGAACGGTGACGCTGGCAGGAACCTCGGGTTCACCCGCTGCGTGGCGCGGCGGCCACTTTCACACGATGATGAGAAGTGGCCAACGTTTCAGCCGTGAGGCCCGCAGTGGAACGCCCAGTGGAACCGCATAGAGTGATTTCGCGTACTGGCATCTTGAGGCGTGAATGCGTTTAGGCTGTAGCCTCAATCGAGCCGAACCAGGAAGTTGATGCGCCGATCTGACGAAAATGGACACGCCGAGCCGCTGCTGGCCGTGCAGGGGCTGACCACCGAGTTCGATACCGAGGACGGTGTCATTCGGGCCGTCGATGGGGTTTCGTTCGACGTGTTTCCTGGCGAGACGGTGAGCCTTGTTGGCGAAAGCGGATGCGGCAAGAGCGTCACAGCGCTCTCGATAATGCGGCTGATCCAGTCTCCTCCGGGCCGAATCGCCGGAGGGCAGGTCATGTTCGAAGGCCGCGATCTGCTGGCCCTGGACGAGCGAGAGATGCGCGCTGTCCGTGGCGGCAAGATCGGCATGATCTTCCAGGAGCCGATGACCTCTCTCAACCCGGTCCTGAGCATCGGTAGGCAGATCACCGAGCCTCTAGAGCTTCACCAGAAGATGTCCTCGAGCGAATCACAGCGGCGAGCGATAGAGCTGCTGGACATGGTTGGCATTCCCGCGCCAGACCAGCGTTTTCGCGACTACCCGCACCAGCTCAGCGGCGGCCAGCGGCAACGAGTGATGATCGCTATCGCCATGAGCTGCAACCCGGCGCTGCTTATCGCAGATGAGGCCACTACCGCCCTCGATGTGACGATCCAGGCCCAGATCCTGGAGTTGATGAAGAGCGTGACCAGCCAGGCGGGAACTGCCCTGCTCATCATCACTCACAACCTGGGAGTCGTGGCCCGCTACGCCGACAGGGTGAACGTGATGTACGCGGGCAAGGTGCGCGAGAGCGGGCCTGCTGATGCGATCTACCACCGGACTCGCCATCCGTACACAGCCGGGCTGCTGCATTCGGTGCCAAGGCTCGACCGAATTGCAGGTGAAAGGCTCGACCCGATCCCCGGCGAGATACCCGATCCGGGGCACAGGATCACCGGCTGCGCCTGCAGAGAGCGCTGCAGGTTCGCTGTCGAGAGATGTACATCGGAAGATCCTCCAATCGCGGAGGTCTCTCCAGGCCACTCCACCGCATGCTGGGAGCATGAGCAGGTCGCAGCCGAAGTCAGGGCGGTGTCATCTTGACCATTCAATCCAGCCCGACCGCGCCGCCGTCCGCTGATGCAGTTAGCTCGACGCCCTTGCTGGATGTGCGTGATCTGCGCGTCCACTTCCCGATCAAGCGCGGTCTCATCTTCCAGCGACAGGTGGCTGCGGTCAAAGCTGTCGACGGAGTCAGCTTCTCTATCCGGCCAGGTGAGACGCTGGGGCTCGTTGGGGAGAGCGGGTCAGGCAAGACGACCATCGGCAAGGCGATCGTGCGGCTTGTGCAGTCGACCGGTGGAAATATCGAGTTTGATGGCGCAGACATCACATCCCTTAAAGGATCTTCGCTGCGCGCTGTTCGACGCCAGATGGGGATCGTATTCCAGGACCCCTACGGAGCGCTGAATCCGCGAATGACCGCGGGCAATGTCGTTGGCGAACCTCTCAAGGTCCACAAGGTGACATCAGGCAAGGGCGAATACCTTGATGAGGTTGCGCGTCTTATGGAGACGGTTGGGCTTAACCCGGCGATGATGAACAGGTATCCGCATGAGTTCAGCGGCGGTCAGAGGCAGAGGATCGGCGTAGCCCGCGCTCTCGCGGCCAAGCCGAAGCTGATGATCCTGGACGAGCCGGTTTCGGCGCTCGATGTTTCGATCCAGGCACAGGTGATCAACCTTTTGCAGGATCTGCAAGAGCAGTTCAACCTGGCGTACCTGTTCATCGCGCACGACCTGTCCGTAGTGCGTCACATCAGCGATCGAGTCGCGGTGATGTACCTGGGCAAGATTGTCGAGACGGCTGATGCCCGGCAGATCTATGACAACCCGCTTCATCCGTACACGCAGGCGCTGATGTCTGCCGTGCCTGTGCCTGATCCCCGCATTGAGCGACAGCGGACGCGCGTTGTGCTGAGCGGCGACATTCCAAGTCCCATCGCTCCACCGCCAGGCTGCGTCTTCCACACCCGATGCCCTATCGCGATCGACGAATGCTCGCAAGCGCTTCCGGAATCGCGCGAGCTCGAGAGTGGCCACAGGGTCGCCTGCATCCGCGCCGGCACTGGCTGAAGCCGATCCGAGACACAGCCTTGCCCATTCGTCCTATACGGCCTATTCGGGTTGGTGTCTGGAATGCGGCGTATATCCATGTCAATAGGGGTAAGCACCGGGCATCGTGAATCACCTCGCGGGCAGAATTAGCTGACGATCAGACGCTGAGATGGCTCTTGCCCTCTCACTTCAGGCGCGGGCAGGTCTATGGACGAAAACAGCTCGGCACTGTCCCAGGACGCGATCGACGAACTCCTGGACTCACAGGTGACCGATGAAACGGAAGGCGCGGCCGAACAGGCAGCGGAACCTTCCGCGGATCTCGCTGTCGCCGAGCCGGAGACCGAGGATGCGCCTGCTGCAGATCCCGAAGAAGAGGGACTGACAGACGCGGAATCAGAAGTCGAGGCCGAAGACCTGTTAGTCGCTGAACCGGCGACTGACAGTCCCCCCGAAGAGGAATCGCCCGAGCCTGAGCCCGTCCTGATCGCTGCGCCACCGCCGCCGGGAATAACTCCGCCTCCCGGAGTTGTGCACATCGAACAGTCACCCTCTGAAGCTACAGGAACGCAATTGGAAGGTATCTCTGAGGAACAGGCCAGGGTGATCGCCGGTGAGGCTTCACAGGCTGCGATCACTCCCCTGCACAACGACATTGGGGCCATATCCAACCGCGTTGATGCTCTGGAAGCTGCTCTTCAGAAGATTAAGAGGCTCGAGGGTGAGATCGCCAGGCTGAAGTCGCAGGATCAGGCTGCTCAGGGTCTTAAGATCGAAGACCTCCAGCCGCTCGTCGACCGCCTGCTCGCACTTGAGCAGAGCGCCCGTAAGTCGCCGCTGCACAACCTATATGACAGGTTCGACTGCTCGGAGTGCAGGAATCATGGCGCGGCGCAGGCACGTGTTCGCTGCCGATCCTGCGGCACCGAGGGCTGGTTCGGACGCAAAGAGTCCGCCTGAGCACACGACGGCTTTTCGCCGTTCTCTCTTTAAACTCCCAACTCTGCTCGTCACACCGCATAGCTGCGCGGCAGTTCGGTGACATCCACCAGAAGCTGGTAACCTGCCGCAGCCTGTTTCCCAGGCAGAGCGCAACGTGACCCGCAATTGAGTCAGATCGTTCCACTCGCTCATGGAAACAGGCTGTCTACGCAATCAACGGCACCTAAGTACGGACCTTGCGTATGTGGCCGCGCCGCAGACGGCCAGCAACCAGCCCGAACCGCTGGACGGTTTCGACAGGAGCGGTCCTGGCACTGGCCGCGCTCATCGCCACATGGCCGTTCCTGGCAGGCACCGAGCTCGCCTATTCGCCATCTGAGGTCAGCGCTGACACGACGGGAACCGCCGGAACTGGAGGAACGGGCGGAACTCCGGGGCCTGATCGGCTAATCGGATTCGATAACGGGAACGGCGGATTCCATGATTCGATCTCTCTGGACGATAGCGACTCCGGGGTTCTCCTGGACCTGTTTGCAACGGGCATGGAAGCCGGTGTCCACGACACTGTGCAGCTCCAGATCGAGTTCGATCCATCTCTGCTCTCGATCGTTTCGGTGACCTGTTCAGGGCTGTTCCAGGGCGCGTTCAGTCCTGGTGGTCCACTGGCCATATCAGACGGTGTTGCCGGCTACATGTGCGCCTCGGCCACTGGAATCGAGGCTGCTGACGGCGCTGTCGCCCAGGTGCAACTGGTCCGGATCGCCGATGGAGAGTCGGTGCTGGCGCTGACTACGAATGGCGACTTCGGGACGCGGCTGTACGCGGCCGGAGAGCCAAATGACCTCACGCCAACGTCTGCCCTGCTGGTGACCGATCCTCCGCCTGATGCGACTGCCACGCCAAGCCCAATCTCATCGCCCACAGCGACATCTACCGCACCAGGCGGAGGAGGAGGAGGCGCACCAGCGCCCGATCCGACATCGACTCCAGCGGCGAACCTGCCGGGGCCGCCACTGAACGTCACCGCTGTCGCAGGTGATGGTCAGGTGACTGTGTCCTGGGGTGAGCCGGAAGACGACGGTGGCTCGCCCATTGCCCAGTACGTAGTGCGATCCGCAGACGGCAGTGTGAATAAACGTTTCAGTGGAGCGGCGAAAGCCGGAGTCGTATCCGGTCTCCAAAACGGCAGGGAGTATTCGTTCCGCGTAGCAGCGATCACCGCAATCGGCGCTGGGCCATTCTCGTCTCTCAGCGCCGCTGTGCTGCCCGCCGGACTTCCGGGCGCGCCAGTCGGCGTAGCCGCCTACGTCACAGACACCACTTACGACCTTGGACTCTCCTGGCTGGCGCCGCTTGATGATGGCGGGGTCGATATCGAGGCGTACATCGTGGGCGATCTCGATGGCCGCCTTGAGCAGCAGAGACTCGATCCCGATGTTCGGCGCTTCATCTGGCCAGCTCCGGGTGACGGCGAATACCGGCTCTTCGTAGCGGCGGTGAACCTGGCCGGCACGGGAGTCGCGGCTGAGGTGAGTGCTGTGATCGAAACGACTTCACCAGACAACAGCACGCCGGGCGCTGATGAACCGACTCCTTCTGCCACTCCCATGCCTGTCGCGACCAGTACGCAGTCGCCTGTGCTTCAGAGCAGCGAGTCCGAACGCCAGATCGGGCTGGCGATCGGCGCGCTGATCGAGCTCACTGGTGATTCACCTGTCATCGAGGCGCGAGGCAGCACTCTGAGCGTGCTGATCCCGGCACGAATAACGGAGGGG
>JANQIZ010000123.1 GCA_028281895.1 Dehalococcoidia bacterium | reverse complement strand
CCCTGATGCCGCCCCACACTGCGCCGTCGAGAGGCAGCCGCCACTTTTCGCGGTTGCTTACCTGGTTCTCGAGGTCTTCATCACGGTCGGCTGTGAAATCGAGGCCGATCAGGAAACCGCCTGGATCGTCATTGCCGCCTATGGCCGAAGTGCCGACAGCAAGAGTCGTCTCTCCAACGCCAATCGTGCCAACGAGCCTTGTTTCGTACTCAACGACACCCTGGGCCCATGCCGAACGTCCAGTGCCGATGTCCACGGCATACACCGAGCCATCGCACTCATTGCCTCTGCAGCGGAATGCCGAGCCATAGACGATGCCGTCCTTGATCTGCGGCGTGCCGTAGATCTCGCCAAGATCGTCTTCGTCCTCAGGAGGGAACATCCAGCTCTGGTCAAGCGTCATCGTGTTCGCGTTGACACGAACGACGCGGCCGTCCTTGGAGCCGATGTACAGGAACTCATCGTCTGGCGTGATCCCGGACCATCCGCCTTCGGGGTTCAGGTCATTGACACAGGCCGCCAGTGCGAACAGGGCCACTATGGAGACGAGGACGATGCGCGCCCAGCGAGGCTTATGAATAGCGAAAGTTCCGAAGGTTCTGGAGTGGCCTTCGGTCTGTGCGGACTGTTCGGTTTTCAACTCAGGAAAGCGGATTTCTGGCTCTACCGGGGACTCGATTGACCCGCGCTTTTTAGTGCGGGACGGACATTCTGACTGGAACTAGCTATCTGGCTGCTTCACGCTCCACGCGCAACATTCTCTCTTCAAACTCATCATCAGGGACAGCCGGGTCGTAGCCGCCTTCGACGCCGGGCCTGCAGCGAACGAGCCGTGATGCGGTCATCGATGAGCCCTTGATCACGCCGTAAGCCTCGATGGCCTCAGCAGCGTACTCGGAACAGGTTGGCGAAAACCTGCACTGGCCCGGCATGTATGGCGAAATTGTGGCCTTGTAGACCTTGATCAGTCCGAGTGCTATCGGCTTCATCCAGACCGTTCCCGCCGTCCCTCGAATGCGGCAGGGCTTCGATGCGCTGTGCGCTATCTCCGCCGGGCCGTGACCTTCGAAATCAATGTTGCTGCGGACTCCCGCAACTCATGGTACGTCGCTTGTGCCGCTGCCGGACGGGCTGTGGCTACGAAGTCCCAGTTCGTTTCGTCGCCGGGCCCTTCATCCACCACCCTGACGATCAGCTCCCGGCAGATCTCTCTCAGCCTGCGCTTGACTCTGTTTCTTGTGACCGCGCCGCCCACTCGCTTGCTCACCGAAAGACCGATGCGGCTGTCAGGCCCGCCGTTCGGCGCAGCAGCGAGCTGTATCAGCGCGTCAGATGCTCTTCTGCCAGTTCCTCCGCGCCTGCCCGCAGTCCTGAGCACGTTTCTGAACTCAGACGGTCTGCGCAGCCGGTTGTCATTGGCAAGGGCCATCCGGTTTACGGCTCAGCACGAACAGGCAGACGCTAGACCGACAGCCGCTTCCGGCCGCGTGCCCGGCGCCGCGCCAGCACAGCACGCCCTGCCCGAGTGCTCATCCTTGAGCGAAACCCGTGAACGCGTGCCCGTCTGCGCTTCTTGGGTTGGTACGTGCGTTTTGGCATTGGACCGGAAGCCTTTCGGGTGCTGAGATTCTATTCAGCGACAAAAAACAGTGTCAATTTGAGGCGGTTGTGTCTGCTGCGACTTCCACAGAGCGGTGTGACTTTCGGCCACGTCACAGGCACAACCACATAAGGATACCAGTGGCGAGCGAATTCCACACACCTTGCCAACTGCGTGACAACGCCAATTCGATCAGCGAATTTGCCGTTGTACCTCTTACTTCCTATTATTAAGGACAGACCGCGTGTCGCACGAGCTTCTCTTTTGGCCGTGTTGATCGCACTTTTCAACAGCCAGGAGTTAGCAGTACGTGGCAACGCAATCCGGCGACATCGCTTCAGCAGATTCCGACAGTTCCGAAAATGGCACGCTATCGCTGACCGAGGCTTTCCAGGTCTATGTGCAGCAGATGCCTGAAGAAGCGAAGCAGGTTGCACAGCCGGAGATTGCCAAGTTCGTGCGCTGGCTGGGAGGCGATCGCCTGATCGACTCGATCGCCGCATCAGAGATCGGCGAGTACAGCGAGATGCAGGTCCAGCGGGCCACTTCGTCGGACGCGCAGGAACGGCTTTCCACGGTCAAGACGTTCCTGACCTATCTGAAGAAGAGCGGATCTGTCGAGACCAACCTTGCTCAGCACCTGAGGATTCGCAAGAGCCGTACAACTGCCAATCGCGCTGGCGCCACCCGCGTGACGCAGCAGCAGGTGAGGCTGACGAAGGCCGGTTTCGACCAGATGACCAAGCAGCTGGCGCAGCTTAATGAGCAGCGGCAGGAGATCGCCCTGGAGATTCAGAAGGCTGCCGCAGATGGCGACGTTCGGGAGAACGCTCCGCTGGAGGCAGCGAGAGAAAACCAGGGCATGGTGATGGCCAAGATCCGAGAGATCGAAGGCACGCTCAAGCTCGCGGTGGTCATCGATGGCAGCCGCGCCGCAACGGGCATCGTCCACATCGGCTCGAAGGTCGAGATCATCGACACCAAGTCCAAGAAGAAATTCAACTACCAGCTTGTAGAGCCAAACGAGTCGAACCCGCTCACCGGCAAGATATCCATCGCCTCACCCGTCGGCGCCGCCATCCTCGGCCAGAGCCAGGGATCGGAAGTCACTGTCTCGACGCCCAGAGGCAAGCAGCAGTTCAAGATCGAAACCACGTCCTAGTCCCTCAAGGCACCCGGCGAATCTATTCGGATACAATCGTCGGCGCATCAGCGAACTCGCGAACACAGTTTCCTGTGTTCGACTTTGAACCAGCACACCCCAACATTCACTCGGATCTGCGTTGCTTGACAGTATCGGCGTCTGGATAGGTTTCAACGCTCTAGTCGTCGTACTCCTGATCCTCGATCTGCTGGTTCTCACACGGAACGATCGCGAAGTCAGCATGCGGCGCGCTGCCTGGCTGACCGCATTCTGGTGGGGCGTCGCCACACTCGTCGGCGTATGGATCTTCGTTGTCGGCGAGAACGATCAAGGGATCGACTACACCACAGCCTTCATTGTTGAGAAGGCGCTCAGCGTAGACAACCTCTTCGTCTTCCTCGTCATCTTCGGATACTTCCAGCTCCCCGCGAAGCTGCAGTTGCGCGCCCTGCTGTTCGGCATCGTCGGAGCGCTTATCGCCAGGGCGCTGTTCATCACCGTCGGCCTCACCATCATCGGCCTGTTCTCGTGGATCCTCTTCATCCTCGGAGCGTTCCTCGTATACACCGCCTACAAGATGGCGTTCATGGGAGACACCGAGGTCGACCCCGGCCAGAACCCTGTAGTTCGGCTGTTCCGCAAGATCATGCCGGTGACAGATGGCTACGACGGGCACAAGTTCTTCACCCGGCTCAAAGATGGAAGAAGAGCCGCGACACCGTTCTTGATGGTCATCGTCGCACTTGGCACCACCGACATCATCTTCGCCATCGACTCGATCCCAACGGTGTTCGGCATCACGCAGGACCCGTTCATCGTCTGGAGCTCAAACGCCATGGCCGTGCTTGGCCTGCGGCCGCTGTTCTTCCTGCTATCAGGACTCGTCAAGCTATTCCGCTTCCTGCAGTACGGACTGGCGATCGTGCTGGCGCTGATCGGCATCAAGATGATCGTCGAAGAGGCGGCGCACACACTCGACTTCCATCTCCCCGCGATAATGGAATCGCCATTCACATCTCTGATAGTCATCACAACCATCTTTGCCGGAGCCATCATCCTCTCCAAGATGTTCCCTGGCGAAGGGTCTGAGCATGGCGGCGCCGAGCCGATTGCTGAAGAGAGTTAGCGCGTACCTCGCTCGAACATGGAGTCCATATGACTACAGTCAGCGGCGGCGGGCCTCGAAGAACATCCTCAAACACTGACCTTGAGCAGGAACTCAGGCAAGCTGTCGAAGGCGAAGTCCGCTTCGACGACTACTCAAGAGCCCAGTACTCGACAGACGCCTCTATCTACAGGATGGAGCCCGTCGGAGTCGTGCTTCCTCGCAATGCCGACGATGTATCGGCAGTGCTCGAGATCGCTTCGAAGAACGATGTGAAGGTGCTGCCTCGCGGCGGCGGCACAAGCCTCTCAGGCCAAACCGTCAACCACGCCGTTGTCATGGACTTCTCCAGGTACATGCACAACGTTCTCGAAGTCAACCGGGAGGAGCGCTGGGTTCTCACTCAGCCCGGAGTGACCATCGACGATCTGAACCGGCAGCTTAAGCCGCAGGGCCTCTTCTTCACTCCTGATCCCTCGACATCCAGCCGCGCCAACGTCGGCGGAGCCATGGGCAACAACTCCTGCGGCTCGCACTCCATCATCTACGGCAAGACCGTTGACCAGGTGAAGGAGATGAACGTCGTCCTAAGCGACGGCACTCCCGCGCATATCGGTGAGATCACCGCCGATGTGCTGCGACAGAAGCAGGCAGGTGCTGGACTCGAAGCTGAGATATACCGCCGGATACCTGAGATTGCAGCGGCCTCTGCTGCAGAGGTAGAAAAGCGATTCCCGAAGATTCTCCGCAGGGTCGGTGGCTACAACCTTGACCTTGTGCAGAACACCGCGCCGTTCAACCTGGCGAAGGTGGCCGTCGGATCTGAAGGAACGCTGCTCGCAGTCACATCTGCGAAGCTGAACCTGGAGCCGATCCCTCCGTACTCAGGCCTCGCCGTCATCCACTTCAGCGACATCGTCGAATCGATGGAGGCGACTGTCGCAACTCTTGAAGAGGAACCGGCGGCGGTCGAGCACATCGGCGAGATGATCATTCGCGAAGCCCGCAACTCGATCGGCTTCTCCCGAAACCTCGATTTCCTGCAGGGCGATCCGTCAGACATCCTCGTCGTTGAGATGAACGGCGAAACCCCAGAAGAGGTGGAGTCGAAGCTCGACAAACTCGAGCAGAAGATGCGCAGGCTTGAGCTCGGCTTCGCCATCACTCGCCTCACTACTGCGGCGGATATGGGCAAGGTCTGGGGCATGCGCAAGGCCGGCCTGGGCCTGATGATGAACATCGAGGGCGATGCCAAGCCCCTGCCATTCGTCGAGGACACCGCAGTCGCGCCGGAGAAACTGCCGGAGTATGTGAAGCGCTTCGACGAGATTGTGCGCAGCAACGGCACAGAGGCTGGCTACTACGGCCACGCGTCAGTCGGCTGTCTGCACATCCGGCCAGTCGTGAACCTCAAGACAGCCGAAGGCGCAGACCAGATGGAGAAGATCGCTGACGAGATCTCCGACCTGGTGCTTGAGTTCGGCGGTGCGATGTCTGCCGAGCACGGCGATGGGATCGTCAGAGGCGTGTGGACCGAGAAGATGTTCGGCAGCGCTTTGGTGCAGAACTTCCGTGATGTGAAAGAGGCCTTCGATCCGAAGGGGACGATGAACCCCGGCAAGATCTTCGATACGCCTCCAATGACGGAGAACCTGCGCTACGGGGCGTCCTACCGCACTGCGGAGATCAAGACGAGGCTGGACTTCACCGCTGAGGGCGGGTTCGCAGGAGCGATAGAGAAGTGCAATGGCGTTGGCGACTGCCGCAAGGTGAATGCAGGGGCGATGTGCCCGTCTTACCAGGCTACCCGCGAGGAGGAGCATTCGACCCGCGGCCGCGCGAACTCGCTTCGGGCTTCGATCTCTGGCGCGCTGCCGATCGAACAGCTCAACTCGAAGCGAATGTTCGATGTGCTGGACCTGTGCCTTGAGTGCAAGTCATGCAAGTCTGAGTGCCCCTCAAACGTGGATATGGCCAAGATCAAGTACGAGTTCTTGAACACGTACTACAAGTCGCACCGCATTCCCTTGCGAAACAGGGTCGTGGCCAACATCCATCGCATCAACTCGTTCGGCGCAGGCCCGCAGGCAGTGATCGCCAATACTCTGAACCGCTCACCGATTGGCCGCTGGTTCTCCGACAAGCTGCTGAAGATGGACAGGCGTCGCAAGCTGCCACCGATAGTGACGAAGACGTTCGAGAGCTGGTTCAAGAATCGGAGGCCGAACACGACCGGGTCTCGCGGCAAGGTCGTCTTCTTCCACGACACCTTCATCAATTTCAATCACCCTGAGGCGGGCATCGGCGCTGTGCGTTTGCTTGAGGCGCTCGGATACGAGGTGGTTCTCGCAGATCGCAAGTGCTGCGGCAGGCCGATGGTCTCGAAGGGGATGCTCGACAAGGCTGCCGCGAACGCGCGCTACAACGTTGATTCGCTGTACGAGCACGTTTCGCAGGGCGCAAAGATCGTCGGCTGTGAGTCGAGCTGCATGATGGCGATTCGTGACGAGTATCCGGACTTGCTGGGAGGCGATGAGAAGGCTCGTGCGGTGTCAGATGCTGTGGTCATGATCGAGGAGTTGCTTGCAGACACGGCGGACGATGGAGAGCAGCAGATCCTCTGGGACGAAGACGCGAAGAAAGACGTGCGACTGTTCGTTCACTGTCACGAGCGGGCGCTGGTTGGCACTCAGGCCGCTCTGAAGTCACTTGGACTCCCACCAAGTTTCGATGCCTCGATGATCGAGGCCGGATGCTGCGGCATGGCCGGTTCGTTCGGGTTCGAGAAAGAGCATTACGATGTCTCGATGACGATCGGCGAAGACAGGCTGTTCCCTGCGATCAGGTCGGCCCCTGCGGACGCGGAGATCGCGATCACAGGCGTCTCTTGCAGGCAGCAGATCGAGGACGGCACCGACCGCAAGCCGAGATACCTCGCCGAGGTGCTGGCTGAAGGCCTCCCACCGGAAGGCTCGGTTACGCACTTGGTGCGAAAGGCGTAGCCGTCTGCCTGGAGAATCCAGGTCATGCACAACTCACGTTGCTGTTGAACTATCTGTAGCGGGCTTGAGATAAGCTTCGTGAGAGATTCCAGAACGCCCAGAGACTCGGAGTGACAGTTGGCGCAAGCGGCCATCAACCGAATACTCGTCCCGCTCGATGGCTCAGATATGTCCGACCAGGTTTTGCCGTATGTCGCAGGACTTGCAAAGGCCATCGGGGCCGGCGTCGCGCTCTTCACGGTGTCTGAGGAAGATGAGAGCACGACATCGGCAGAGGCGCACCTGGAAGCGCACGCGAGCGACTTCCGAAACATGGGACTGGAGGTAGAGACCGGCTCTAAGGCAGGTTTGCCTTCAACCGAGATCGTTGAGGCTGCACGGCGCTACGAGGCTGGTCTTATCGCGATGACCGGGCACGCCACGCCGCGTGGTCGCAAGGACCTGCTGGGCAGCACTGCGCACAACGTGATGCAGAAGTGCCAAACGCCGGTGCTGGTCCTTCCACTCAACGCTTCCGATTTCGCTCATCCCTCAGCGATCGTGATCGGCCACGACGGCTCCGAGGCAGCGAAGGCGGCTATTGAGCCGGCTGCTGCGCTTGCCGCGGCCCTCACCTGCGAACTGCTCATCGTTCGGGCCGTAGAACCGGTCGCTGGTCTTGGCGGCGCTGCGAAGTACTACGGCGCAGTGGACGACTTTGCGGAGGACAGCCTTGAGGAGCTGGCGGCAGACCTGAAAGCGCGGGGATGCAAGGTGACGACGCATGTGGGCCAGCGCCCGCCTGATATCGAGCTTACGACTCTCGCCGATTCGCGCCCCGCATCCATCATCGCCGTCTCCACAACCAGCCTCAGTGCAGAGGTCGGTGTGCTCGGATCAACTACGGACAGGCTCGTTCGGAACCAGTCGCATCCAGTGATGGCCGTGCCCGGCAAAGCCTGATCTGCAGGCCAGCTAGAGCCTTCGACGCACTGCTGTCGTACAACCCCACATGCGACTTCCAATGCACGGACATCCCCGAGCCATCACAGCCCTGGCCCTCGTAGTCGGAGCTATCTCACTCGTTATAGGCTGTGGCTCCGGTTCCGATGCGTCTTTGGTCTCGGACGAAACTCAAGCTCCAGCGATATCCACCATCGCGCCATCGACAGACTCAACCTCGACTCCAGCCAGCCCCTCCACTGTTCCGGAAGAGATCCTCGATGAGCTGTTCGTGTTCAGTGAGGATGAGCACCGGGTAGTCGTCTCGCCGCAGGCCGTCGAAAGGGCGCTCGCCACCGGAGATCGCCGATTCCTGCCGCCACTCGTCGAACTCACTCGCTGGGTGCTGCTATTTCACGAGCGAAACGCAGTACAAACCGCGCTCCACGAACTCACAGGACAGTCATACGAAGGCTACGATTTCTTCAACTGGTATTCGTGGCTCGGCCGGAACTACGAAGGCCCCGAGTTTGAGAACTATCCCAGTTGGAAAGCACAGCTCTACAACCACATCGACCCGCGCTTCGCAAAGTGGTTCCACGACGGCGTTGAGTCTGAGATACCGCTCTGGACGGCCCAGTGGGGAGGCGTCAAATCAGACGGAATCCCGCCTCTCGACAACCCCAGGCTGATCACCGCTGGCGAAGCCATCTTCATGGAGCCTGATGAGCCCGTGTTCGGAGTCTCCATCAATGGAGAAGCCCGCGCCTATCCGCACCGCTTCATGAACTGGCACGAGATGGCCAACGACGTCGTTGGCGGCAAGCCCGTCACACTCGCCTATTGAACGCTCTGCGGATCGGGCGTCCTGTACGACGCCGAGCTTGACGGAGAGATCCTCGAATTCGGATCGTCCGGATTTCTGTATCAGTCGAACAAGCTCATGTTCGATCGAGCAACCAGTTCTCTATGGCACGCGCTGACAGGAGAGCCAGTTCTCGGCCCACTCGTCGGCAGCGGAAAGTCTCTCAAACTGCTCCCGCTCACCGTCACGACATGGGAGGAGTGGACTCGCGAACACCCCGAGAGCCTCACCGTCGCTTTCGACACCGGGTTCCGGCGTCCGTACATCAAGCCTGGCGACTCCGGAGCCGCATACAACGCCTACTTCGCCGAAAAGGAGCTGATGTTCCCTGTCTTCGAGCTGAATGCGCTCTTCGATGCAAAGACACCGGTCTATGCTCTGCGCAAGCCCGGACACTCGAAGGCATACCTCCTCAGCACCATCTCTGAAGACCAGGTGATCAACGACGAGTTCGCTGGCGATCCGATAGTCGTCGTTGGAGACCCGGACGCGCGCTCTGCACGTGTTTACCAGCGAGGCGGACACACGTTTGCTCCAAGCACTGACCCCCGGATAGTGCTCGATGAACAGGGCCGTGAATGGCGCGTAGGCGAGGAAAGGCTGGAGCCGCCCGCAGGCTCGGGCGAGTCGCCTCTTGAGCGTGTGCCCGGGCACCAGGCGTTCTGGTTCGGCTGGGTCAACTTCTACCCGGACACAGAGCTATACCTCAGGCCTTAGCGTTGGGCCATATCCGCGCATTCCCGCGTTACCTGGCGTCACGCGGTAGACTGGCGCAAGCGCACGCCGTTCTGAGGCGTGAAACAGCGAACCCCTTCAGCCGTGGATCTGGAGAGCCAGTCATGACCAGCACACACACAAACGGCGCAACACCAGCAGTGATGCCCGCCTCATCAAGGCGCAAGATCGAGCGCGGTCCGGCGATCTGGCTTGCCGGTGACCCTGAAGACCTCAAGGAATGGATGCCGCGCGGTGCCGCCGGTATCGTCACCAACACCGTCGTCCTGAACGACATGGTCAAGAAGTACGGTCAGATCACAGACGTCATCCAGCGCTACCTCGATATCACCGACAAGCCGGTGGCGGTTGAGATCGACGGCCACTCCACGCAGGAACTGCTCGATGTTGGCGAAGTCTTCGTGAAGATGGCCCCGGGGCAGATCATTCTCAAGATCCCGACGACCGAATATGCTCTCGACGCGTTCGCCGAGCTAAAGAAGCAGGGCGTCGAGACCTACTGCACAACCGTGTTCACGCTTGCTCAGGCTGCAGCAGTGGCGCAGGCAGGAGTGACCCATGTGCTGCCTTTCTGTGAGCCTTACCGCGACGTGAACGGCGATCCGACCCGTCTGATACGAGAGTGCAGGGCCATGTTCGATGGCTGGGAAGACAGGCCGTACATCACGGCAGCGCTCGTGCGTTCTGTGGAGACTGCCGAGGCGTGCCTGCGTGACGGCGCAGACGGCATCATCATCTTCTGGCCTATCTTCAGGGACATGATGAAGGCCAAGCTCACCGACGAGTGGAATGCCACGTTCCTGGACCAGTGGAACCAGATGTATGACGCCGGTCTGATGGAAGGCGTGCCGGTGGTGCGGCACTAGCCGTCCAGCCACGCGGGGTCGTGTCCCGTCCTGGGAGCAACCCGGTTGACTTTGGCGAGGCGGTTCGACGCGGCCTGCAGAAATCCGGAACCCCGCTACTGCAATCTAATCCACTATGGCCACAACCGAGAACACGCTGGCAAAGCCCGATCAAGACAGACCGGTTGCCGCGTGCCGTATCGAAGGATTGAGTCACAGGCACGGGACTAGGACCGCAGTCGACAACGTCTCGTTCTCGATTGAGCGCGGCCAGATGGTCGCGCTGGTTGGCCAGAGCGGCGCAGGCAAGACCACCCTTCTGCGAATCATCACCGGAATGATCGAGCCGTCGAGTGGATCGGTGGAGTTGCTTGGCAGAGATCCGGGCAAGATAAGCGATCTCGCTGAGCGCACCCGGCTCGTAGGAATGATGCAGCAGCGGCTCGATCTCGTGTCGCAGCTCTCGGCCAGGCACAACGTCGACGCCGGGATGCTTGGCAGGTGGAACCTTCTGAAGTCGCTGGCATACCTTGCGCTGCCGTTCACGCACCCTCCGAGCATGGCGGCTCTTGCGTCTGTGGGGCTTGAAGCGCGGGCGAATGAGCGAGTTTCCAGGCTCTCGGGAGGCGAGCAGCAACGCGTAGCACTGGCGAGAGTGCTTGTGCAGGATCCCCAGGTGATCGTGGCTGATGAACCGGTGGCGTCGCTCGACCCGGACCTCGCGAGCGATCTGCTTGGCCTGCTTCGCAAGATCGCTACCGAGCGCGACAGGACGGTGATCGCATCTATTCACGATCCAGTGCTGGCGAGCAGGCACTTCGATCGGGTGATCGGGGTCCGCGAGGGCGGTGTGCAGTTCGATGTTCCGGCAGAGGCGTTGACCCGCGAGATGCTTGGCCAGCTTTACGAGCGCAAGACCGGCAATGGGGACGGCGACTCAGGCGAGGCGGCGGATGGGAGGCTGTTGTGGGGCATCTAGGAGACCGGCATTGGGGTCGTTGAACGCCGCGCTGGAGCCAGTTTCCGCCAGGTGGCGGAACAGATTCCCGGGTTCTCGTGCCCAGCTGACGCTCCTGCTGCTGGCGGCATTCACCTGGAGCTTTTTTTCGATCGAATCTCCCGGTGGAATCATCCACACCGGTGGAGTAGACGCGCTGACTGAGATCGCAGGCGCGTTTGTGACGCCTGATCTGACTCCCGGTTACCTGGGCATGGTGATCGGAGACGCCTGGACCACCCTGTCGTTCGCCGTAGCCGGTATGACGGTGGCGGTGCTGCTCGGCGTGCCTATGGGGGTCCTGGCATCAGGCGTTCTACAGTCTGGCCGGTTCAGGCGCCTCGGGGTGATGGCAGGAGCACGCGGAGTGCTTGCAGTGCTGCGGGCGGTTCACGAGATCGTCTGGGCGATCCTGTTTGTTGCTGCGTTCGGACTGTCTCCTGCCGCAGGTGTGCTGGCTATCGGTATTCCATACGCCGGAATCATTGGTCGAATACTGGCCGAGCGGCTGCAGGATGCGCCACCGGAGCCGCTGGCTTCCCTTAGAGCTTCGGGAGCATCGGCGTTCGAGGTGCTGGCGTATGGACGCATTCCGGCGTCTGCGGCTGATGTGATCAGCTACGCCTTCTACCGGTTCGAGTGCGCTGTGCGTGCCGCTGCTGTGTTGAGCTTTGTTGGACTGGGTGGACTTGGTTTGCGGATCAGCACTGCTCTGGATGACCTGGCTTTCGAGCGGATGTGGACGCCTGTCTTCGCTCTCGTGGTGCTGGTTGTGGGAATCGATCTGTGGAGCTCGCAGATCAGGAGGCGGTTGCTGCGATGATCTCGCTCATTCGGCATCGTCCGTTCATGTTCAGCACAGTGCTCTTGCTGTTCGTGCTCGTGATCGGTTCGTGGGCGCGTGTGCTGGGGCAGGGTGGGACCGGTCCTGGCCTGTTTACTGTCGAGGCGTGGCAGCGAGCGGGTGATTTCGTTGCTGACCTTGCGGGCTCAGGGGAGTCTGGCTCTCCGGCTTTTGCGAGCTGGGATGCCTGGCGTGAGGCGTTGCGGCTGGCTTCGGATACGCTGGCGATGAGTGTGCTTGCGGCAGGATTGGCGGCGATAGGCGCTCTGTTGACGGTGGCGTTCGCCGCTTCGAACCTGGTTGGCCGCGGGTCTGTGCTGGGATCTGCGCTTGTGGGCTTTACTCGCGGTGTTTACGTTCTGACCCGGTCTGTGCCGGAACTGGTGTGGGCGCTGATCGTGGTGTTCGTGTTCTCACCGGGCATTCTCGCTGGTGCGATCGCCCTGGCCATCCACAACTTCGGTGTGCTTGGCAGGCTGGGCGCTGAGATCGTTGAGGACATCGACCCTGCTCCTGTTGATGCTCTCAGGACTTCGGGCGCTGGCCGGGTTCAGTTGCTGCTTTACGGAGTTCTGCCACAGGTGCTTCCGCAGTTTGTGACGTTCCTCCTGTATCGCTGGGAGGTGATCATCCGTACCAGCGTGGTCGTGGGGCTTGTAGCTGCGAGCGGTCTGGGTTATCAGTTGAACCTTGACCTGGCGTTCTTCCGATACACGGATGTTGCGCTGCTGCTGATCGTGTACGTGCTTCTCGTCTGGTTTGCAGACATCCTCTCGATCGGCCTTCGCAAGCTCGCACGCTAGGCGTCCAGCTCGTCGATCAGCGACTGCTTGATCTCATCTGGCACATCGGTCCAGTGGATATCCATGAGCGCACCCTGAAGCGCCCATAGCAGGTTGAGCGATGCCTTCGCAGGTTCGATCTCACGCACTCTGCGAAAGGCCTCCACAGCACCCACCCGCTCGAGGTCCTCCAGTGACTCAATGCCGACGGCAGCGAGCCATCTCGACGATGCAGGTCCGATGTTCCGCATACTGCTCACGTGGAAATCCTCGATCAACCTGAATAATGAAAGCAGGCCCGGTAGATTGGATGCCGGGCCTGCTTTCATTTTCGATTTTGCCGAAGCCATGTCCAGCGTTGTGTCAGGCTACGGCCTCTCGGTCAGAGTCAGCACGACAAGCTCCTCAGAGCCATCCCGCAGGATCGTCAGGACGATGTCGTCACCTGGTGACGTGTTCAGTGCGAGGTATGCGATCAGGTCGTCCATCGACTTAACGTCACGTCCGTCGACGCCAATGATCAGGTCGCCATTGAACTGCGCACTAACCGGCTCGCACTCAAGGTTGAACGAACCCGAATCTGCTCGCAGTCCGGCCTCCTGCGCTGGCCTGTTCGGCGAAACATCAGTGATGTATGCGCCCTGCTGCATGTTGTCGACACCAAGACCATTCCGAGTGTCGTTCGTCAATTCGCATCCCGAAATGCCGATGAACGAGTACCTGTGCTCACCATTCTCGATCAGGTTCGGCACAACCCGCTTCGCCAGATCCACCGGCACAGCAAACCCGACTCCAGAGTTCGAGCCGCTCTCGCTCCTGATCTGAGTGTTTATGCCGATCACCCGGCCATCGATATCCAGCAGCGGCCCACCCGAGTTACCGGGGTTAATCGCCGCATCAGTCTGAATCACCGCAGGGATGCTGAAACGCTCGAAACCGCTCGGTAGCAAACGCCCCACAGCGCTCACAATCCCCTGCGTCATCGAAAACTCCTGGCCAAATGGATTTCCGAGAGCGATCGCCATCTGCCCAGTCCGCAGATCAGTGCTGTTTCCAAGCTCCGAAACCTGGATCGGGTCACCTGGTTCAAGATCGATCTTCACGACAGCAAGATCAGCCTGGCTGTTGAACCCGACAACCCTGCCGTCGTACTCACGGCCATCGAAGAAGAACACCTTGATCTGCGTCGCACCCTCGACCACGTGATAGTTCGTCACGATGTGGCCATCAACATCCCAGATCCAGCCAGAGCCTTCACCTGCGCCAGTACGTGAAGCGGTCTGAATCCTCACAACTGAATCGACCGTCTGTTCGAACAGGTCTATCAGCACCTGCTCCTGCGCCTTGATGATCTCTAGCGAAGTGAGGTCTGCGACAGGGTTAGATACCGGCAGATCAACTGCAGGCGGCGTAGGAACAACCGTCGCAGGCGTGGAAGTGGAGCCTCCACCCGGGAGGTTCTCGCTCGTAATCGCCGTAGCGGTCGGGATGGGCGTGTCTGCCGCTACCGGGTCGTCAGTGCCTGCGCTGCTGCAGGCGATTGAGATGACCGCCACAGCAGACAGGATGCTGCCTGCTGCGATCTTCTTGATTCTGGTCATGCGCACCATGATTCTGTTCCTCTGTGCGACCCAGATGATTCGGATCGAGTTCGAAGTTGTGATCGGGCTTGCCAGGACCGGGATGCGGTCATGGCTTTGTAAATCTGACTACGAACAAGCTATCGACCAACTGTTCAGCGCTTGTGAAGGCTGCCGCCAGAAATCTTTAAGACGGCGCCCGCGCTGGCTGCTCAGTGAGAGGTCTCTGGCATAGTGAAATGCCGCTTTGCGCCGCTGTGTATTTGATGCACATGCGATGCGATCGGCGTTCCACTGTTAAGTCTTCGCCTACCAGTGTTACGCGGGCGTTCCGTCAGCAACTACTGGTTATCCGCACACTTTGGCGTGAGTTGAGTGGAAATCGGGTTTGAGGCGGCTGACCCACCCTCTGACTCTCTCCCAATATGGGAGGAAGGATTGCCTCGTCATTCCGGACTTGATCCGGAATCTCCCGGTGACCTTGGAAGTACGGTCAGATCCCTCGGCTTCGCTCGGGATGACAACAAAGTGGGCCTCTCGAATCTAGCCCTGCCAGTTCCAGATCTCGTCTGCGAAGGCGAATACCTGTGGCATGCCGCCTGAATGGATGAAGACGACTGGCACCTCTGGATCGATTCGCCCAGCCCGGGTCTCCGCTATCAGCGCGGCCATCGACTTGCCGGTGTAGTTGGGGTCGAGGATCAGCGCTTCGGACTTCGCTGCCATGTGCATCGCCTCGAAGACACCGTCGAACGGGACGCCATATGCCGGGCCCGTGTAGTCGGTGAGGACATCGAGATCACCAGGCTCAAGCGCGTGAGGCATATTCAGTCGTTCAGCCACCGCTTCTGATCTCTTCGACGTGATCTCGTTAAAGGACGCAACTTCGCCCGGGCTGTACATCACCGCTGTTGCCGACCATGGCAGGCCGCGGTTTTTCGCGTAGAGCCTCAACCCGGCGATTGAGCGGCCAGTCAGGCCCCAGAATCGCACCGGACCGATGACGCCGAGCTCCTGGAGCTGGTGTTCCAGCTCAAGACCCGTTTCTACGAAGCCGAACATGCCCATCAGGTCGGCGAACTCTTCATGCGGAACGACAAACGGCTTCTTGCCCTCCGCTTCGAGATCGCTGACGATTCGCTCGACCATCTGCGATGCGTACTCCTGCGGCACGCGATGGATCTCTGCGCCCATCAGCTTGCAGAGCAGCAGGTTGCCGGTGAGCGGGCTGTCCACCTTCTCCGTTGAGACGAGCACATAGCGCAGCCCGGCGCGGGCGCAGGAGGCGGCGATGAACCGCGCCTGGTTCGAGTGGTAATCGTTGATATTGATGACGGTGTCATAGCCGTTTTCGAGGATGTGGGCGGTTGCGAACTCGAAGTGGCGTCCCTTGTTTCCACCGAATGCGAGACCGGTGGTGTCGTCGCGCTTCACCAGGATTCTCGGGACCGGCATGCCGGTGTTTTCTCCCGGTGATCGTCCGCCAGATACCGGGATGGTGCTTGCGATGGCGCGGCGCAGTGAAGGCGCATCTTCGAGCGGGGTGTTGAGATGAGAGAGCTTGAATCGAGCGAGCTTCTCGATGCCTGATGCGATGTGGTTCCGGGTGACTGTTTGCATAGCGGTCAGGGTATCGCAGGCATGGATGCTGGAGGAGATTTGCCACCCGATCTTGCAGGGCACAGAATGTGCGCCATACCGCCAACTCAGCTCACAGGGATGCCGCAGATGAAGATCACGAAACTCAAGGTCACGCTCGTCGCTATGCACGATCAGCCGTTGCTAAACAGCACTGGCGTCCACGAGTCGTTCCGCGTGCGGACCATCGTGCAGATAGAGACGGATGATGGCTTTACAGGGGCTGGCGAGACGGCAAACAACCGCGCCGAGGAGATCGAGCATAATCGACGCTGGATTGAGGGCTGGGACCCGCGGCAGATGACGCAGGCGCGACTGAACTTCAATGGGTCCCCGGGCGCGTGGGCAGCGGTTGAGACGGCCTTCCTGGACTGCGCTGCGAAGCAGGCTGGCCTGCCAGTGTGCGACTACATAGGTGGCAGGGCGCGGGACAGGGTTGAGTGGGCGGCGTACCTGTTCTACAAGTTCGCTGATGAGAATGGCGTTGGCGAGGTGGCGACGGGAGAGGCGCTGGACCCGGAGGGCTTCGTGCGTCAGGCCGAGGAGTTCGTCGAGAAGTATGGATTCAGGGCGCTCAAGATCAAGGGCGGATTCTTTCATCCGGATGTAGACATCGAGACATTCCGGCTGCTACGGAAGCGCTTTCCGAAAGAAGAGGGATACGAGATCCGCATCGACCCGAATGCGGTGTGGACGGTCGAGACTTCGATCAGGGTCGCGAAGGAGATCGAGCAGTACAAGCCGCAGTACCTTGAGGACCCGACAGACACTATCGAGATGCACGCCGAGGTTAAGAAGCACACGGATATTCTGATGGCTTCGAACATGTGCGTGTCAGCGTTTGCGCACGTGAAGCCGAATGCGCAGATCGACGGGATCGACGTGATCCTTGGCGATCATCATCACTGGGGCGGAATTCTCGCTTACAAGGAGACGGGCGTTCTGTGCCGTGTGATGGGCTGGGGCCTTTCCGGTCACTCGAACAACGCGCTCGGAGTGTCGCAGGCGGCGATGCTGCATGCCTGCGCTGCGACGCCTGAGCTGAGCTACCCGGCGGACACGCACTACCCGTGGACCGATACGGATGGCGACATCATCAAGGGTGGAAAGCTGCAGTTCAAGGACGGCTACATGGAGGTGCCTGACAGCCCGGGCCTCGGTGTCGAGATCGATGAGGACAAGCTTGCTGAGCGGCATGAGCAGTTCTTGCGCGAGACGCCGGACAACCGCTCGGAGATGATTCTCTCGGTTGATCCCGATGCGAAGCCGCGCGATGGCTCGTGGACGGGCTTCAACTTCCCGAACTACGCCAAGCCGCGCTGGTAGGCGGGAGCCGCTCGGAGCGCCTAGAGATTGGCCACTCTCGGTGCGATCTCGGATGCGTAGTAGGCAGGCACTTCGTCTGCATCGAAGTTGAAGACCTGGAACTGCACCTCTTCAAGGCCGATCTCGGCGAACGTGCCCAGCCTGTCGACGACCTCGCTCGTCAGGCCGCAGACCCAGTTGTTCTCTGCAGCCTTCTGCTCACGATACGCAGCCGGTGATCCTGTCGCGCCCGACATATCCATGTGATAGCGAGTGATCCTGTCCAGTGACCGCGAATCGCCAGCGATCAGCCCGAACGTCATCATCGAGCGCCTGACTCCGGACGGATCGCGGCCGCCATCTTCGCAGTAGCCTGCCAGCACCTCAGTCTTGTGCCGGTACAGCTCCTCCGGCATGTTCACGCAGTTCCACTCGTCAGCGTACTTCGCAACCAGCGGCAGCGTCTTCTTCTCGCCCGACCCGCCGATCAAGAGCGGAGTCTGCGCGCCGTAAACCGGCTTCGGCAGACAGTCGACATCGGTCACAGAGAAGTGCTTGCCCGAAAACGAAGCCGGTCCCGGACCCCACAGCGTCTTGATGACATTGATCCCCTCTTCCAACCGCTCATATCGCTCTCGCATCGAAGGAAACGGGATGCCGTACGCCGTATGCTCAGGCCCATGCCAGCCTGTACCAACTCCCAGCAGAAAGCGGCCGTCGCTGAGAACGTTCACCTGCGCAGCCATGCGGCCGATGTCGACAGGCGACCTGAATGTCATCGGAGTCACCAGCGGACCGAACCGGATTCGGCTTGTCTCACGCGCGGCGATGGCGAAGGTCAGATACGCATCTAATGAACTCTTGTGCTGACCGATGAAGTAGTGGTCCGACCTGAAAACAGACGCAAGGCCGAGCCGCTCCGCTGTGCGGAGGATGTGTATCCACCGGTCCCAGGTCAGTCCGTTCTGTCCTTCAACCATCAATCCAATGCGCATCAGGTCTGCCTTTCAAAGAGCTTCTGGAAAGAACCGAATCGTACATGCCTGCCCGCATCGCGGCACTTCAGATCACCATCAATCGCTGCCAAGATTTCTCACCTTCCAGAATCGGAAGTAGAGAAGCCACACTGCCGACATCGCAGTTCCGATCACCATTACGAACATGGTCTCCCGCAGACCGAGCCACTCTCCAAGCGCTCCACCGAGGAACCCGCCTACTGGAACGGCAGTCCGAGACCCTACGACAAGCACCGAAGTCACGCGGCCCTGAAGCCGGTCAGGGGTGATTGCCTGCTTGATGCTGACGTTGCCAATGTTGAACAGCACGATGCCGGCCTCGGTGGCCACGCCTCCGGATACGATGATCAGGATCACAACCGCAATCGGGCCTCCTGCGAGAGGGACGGTCGCATCGCCGATCGCCACGAGCAGAACTCCGGCGATCATCATGTTCCCGACTCCGATCTTCTTCGCATACCGCGACGATAGCCATGCGCCTGCGAATAGACCCGCGCTGCTGATCCCGAACATGACACCGATCGTGCCTGCGCTCAGTTCCAGCACATTCACCATGTAGAGAAGGCTCACGGCTTCATAGCCCGAAGAGAAAGCTACTACTGTCGCCGAAGATGTCGCGATCCCCAGCAGCAGTCGGTTGCGGCGGACAAATCTGAGCCCTTCACGAATGGAGTCGAGTGTCGATTCACCCGCTTCTGCCGCGACGGTCTCTTTGACGTTGATTCGCCTGAACAGCAGTGCGGAGAGGCTGTAGAGCCCGGTCCCGAACAGCAGAGCGAACGGCGCTGTCAGCAACTGGACCAGGAATCCAACTGCGGCGGGGCCGATAGAGCCAGCGCCGGATGTCGCGTACTCCAGCTTGCTGTTCGCCTCAACAAGTTCGTCTTTGCTCACCACCGATGGCAGGTATGAGCGGTAGGCGACCTGGAACAGGATGCTCATCGCGCCCACACCGAATGACACCGCGTAGATGAGCTCGATCGGGTTTCTTTACGGCAATACGGCGCGCGA
>JANQIZ010000017.1 GCA_028281895.1 Dehalococcoidia bacterium | reverse complement strand
GATCTCGGTTCCTGCCGGGATGGCGCGCATGCCGCTGCACTGGTTCTTCTTCTACACGACGCTTGGCAGTGCGATCTGGACTGCGTTCCTGGCAGGGGCGGGTTACGCCCTGAAAGAGGCGTACGAGGACATTGGCAAGTGGCTCGATCCTGTTTCGTACGTGGTGGTGGCGGCGATCATCGGCGTCTACATCTATCGAGTCGTGACGATCACGCGGAACCAGCGCAGGGCAGCGGAGCTGAAAGCGACAAGAACTGCAGAGGCGGATCTAGCTGGCGAAGTTAAGACCGAGTCAGACGCAGATTAGGGCTGGGCGATCGGATTGGATCGCGAAAACGCCTAGTCGTCTGCCATTACGGGTTCGTCGGCGTGGTCCGGCATCTGCTCTCGCAGCTGCGTTGGCATTCGCACCTCGCCCGCCAGACGGATCCCGCGCTGCGCCGCCCGCCATTCCGGGTTCTGCTCCGCCGCCCTCTCGATCTTCACTGCACATGCCTTGAACTCCGGCGTCTCCGTGATGAAGTCCACCGCGTCGGAGGTCACATCATTGGTGCGGGTCAGTTCGGGGAACGAGAACGACATGAAGGCTGCACCGCGAGGCGAGCGTTCAGTCACCTTCGCCGAGACCGTCACAGAGCCGCGTCGAGAACTAACGACAAGTGTGTCGCCCTCTTCGATGCCCCACGCCTCTGCGTCTGAGGGGTTGATCTCGCACATCTCATGCGGCACCAGCAAGTCAAAACCCGAGGCCCTGCCCGTCTGCGTTCCAGTGTGATACGTCGAACGTCGCCGACCCGTCGTTAGCAGCACGGGGTACTCGTCGTCCGGCTCTTCAGCAGGTGGAATGTGATCGACAGGAGCGAAGAAGCCGGGCATTCCGGAGTCCATCTCGTCGGCATGCAGATACGGCGTTCCGGGATGGTCCTCCGTTGGGCACGGCCACTGCAGACGCTCACCGTTGTCCAGGCGCTCGTGCGTCACCCCGCCCAGGATCGGCGCCAGCCTGCGTAGCTCGTCCCACACCTCGGCCGGAGTGCTCATGCTCTGTGGCTTGCCCATGCGCTTGAACAGTTCGAGCAGAATGTCGACATCGGTCCGCGCCTCGCCCGGCGGCTCAACTGCGGGGCGCACCCGTTGCACCCGGCGCTCGCTGTTCGCGAATGTGCCGTCAGACTCAGCAAAGGCGGCGGCTGGAAGCACGACGTCGGCCAGGCGGGCGGTGTCTGTCAGGAAGATGTCCTGCACCACCATGAACTCCGCCGACTTGAGCGCGTGTTCCGCGTGGTTGGCATGCGGATCAGACACGACCGTGTTCTCGCCCATCACGAAGACGCCGCGGACATTGCCTTTGATCATCTGGTCCATTGCCGTGATCTTCGTCATGCCGCGGCGTTTAGGCAAAGGAGCGTCCCAGGCAGCCTCGAATTTTTCTCGGATCGGAGCTTTCTCGAGCTTCTGGTAGCCGGGCAGGTCGGTCGGGATCGCGCCTGCGTCACCGGCTCCCTGCACGTTGTTCTGGCCGCGGAGAGGATTGACTCCACCAGCGTATGCGCCGAAGTTGCCGGTGAGCATCCCGAGATTGGCGAGGCTCTGGACGTTGTGGGAGCCGCAGGAGTGCTCGGTTATTCCAAGGGTGTAGCACAGAGCCGCGCCGGGTGATGCGTTCGCATACTCCCGCGCCACGTAGTAGACATCTTCGACATCTACACCGCAGATCTCTGCCGCGTACTCCGGCGGGTAGTGCTGAACGTGAGTGGCAAACGCCTCGAAGCCCTCGGTGCGAGTGGCGACGTAGCGCTCGTCGTACAGCTTCTCGTTGATGATGACGTTGGCGACGGCGTTGTAGAACGGTATATCGGTGCCGACCTTGATCTGCACGTGGCGGTCGGCCCATTTGGTCAGTTCGATCTTTCGGGGATCGATGACGATCAGCTTCGCGCCGCGTCGAACCGCTTTCTTCATGCGAAGAGCAATGACCGGGTGCGCCTCGGTCGTGTTGGAACCCGTAACGAGAATCAGGTTGGAGTCGGCCAGCTCCTCGATGGAGTTGGTCATCGCTCCCCGCCCTACCTGGACCGCCAGACCGGCGACCGTGGGAGCGTGTCAAGTACGTGAACAGTTATCGATGTTGTTGGTGCCTATGGCCACCCGGGCGAACTTCTGCAGGAGGTAGTTCGCCTCGGTGACGACGCGCGCAGATGCCCAGCACACGATGCTGTCCGGACCGTCCTCATCGACGATCTTCTTGAAGTTGGCAGCAACAAGATCCAGCGCCTCATCCCATGTGGCGCGCTCGAGAATGCCGTTTCGTCGAACCAGCGGATACTTGAGACGCTGTTCGGACTTCACGAACTCCCAGCTTGCGAACTGGCCCTTCACACAGAGCGACCCGCGTGACGGCGCCGAGAAGTCGGGCTTCGTGCCAACCAGCTCGCCGTCCAGCGTAACGAGCTCGATGCCGCAGCCAACTCCGCAGTAAGGACAGACGGTCTTAGTCTGCTCAGTCTCATGCGGATCGACGCCTGCCAGCTTGCGATCGGTCAGCGCGCCGGTGGGACAGGTGTTGATGCACTGGCCGCAGAAGGTGCACGGGCTATCGAGCAGGTTGTTGTTGAAGAAGGAGAAGATCTTGGAGTCCTGGCCGCGGCCATCGACAGTGATCGCTCCAGCCTGCTCCCACTCGTTGCAGATGTTGGTGCACCTGTAGCAGGCGATGCACAGATCGTAGTCACGCTGGATGAACGGATTGGGATCAGGAGCGGGAGCGCGTCGCTCAAGCAACGGAACTGCGCCTGGTTTGGCGTCGTACTCCTGCACTGCCCGGTAGAACTCAGAGTGCGCCGTGTCGTCAGATTCAGGAAACTTCTTCGGCGCGGAAGTCTCCGAAAGCAGCATCTCTAGGAGAGTCTTCCGGTAGTCCTTCAACTCTTCTGAGTGAGTCTCTACCTTCTGGTCTTCGGCTGCGAAAGAGGTGCATGAAGCAACGGTCTCGATCCGGCCATCGACCTCCACTTCGACAAGGCACATTCGGCACGTGCCTTTGGGTCCGACGCGCTCGTCGTAGCAGAGAGTCGGGACATCGAAGCCGGCCTTGCGGAGGGCGTCGAGCACACGGGAGTTGGCGGGCACGCCGACCCCTACGCCGTTGACCGTGAGGTTGATCGGATTGGCGACTGGCGAACCGGCGCTATGTGGTGCTGGTGCCGTGGTCATGCTGCAACTGGGACTGGTGTTGGATGACAGTATACGTTTCGTGGTGTATCGACGATTCCAGCGGCAAGAACCCGATACGCAGATTCCTGTGCGGAGTCAGTAGGCAGACTGGTGCGCGGAGACTGATGCGTGAAGTGATTCTCAGCGATGGACAGCTGTGCGTCTCTATGTTGTGAGTGGCCAGCGGTGCATTTCTCCCTCCCTACTAGGGAGGGAGTCAGAGGGTGGGTTGGCTTCGTCATGCTGAACTTGATTCAGCATCTCCCTATGAGTGGCTAAAGGAGATTCCGGATCAAGTCCGGAATGACGAGGGCATCCTCCCTCCCATATTGGGAGGGAGTTAGAGGGAGGGTTATTCGTCTTGAGAGAGCGCCTGTCCACTCAAGTCTGAACGACCCTCACCCCAACCCTCTCCCGATCCGGGAGAGGGGATGCTTTTTGTCATCCCGACCGGAGAGGATGGATCTAACTAGGCAACAACGGCCACCGAGAGATTCTGAATCAAGTTCAGAATGACAAATGCAGCCACTCCCTTGTCAGGTAATGGCTGGAGCATCCGCCATTCGCGCAAGTACGGTCAGATCCCTCCGCTTCGGTCGGGATGACAACGGACTGTGCCAGGGCCATCCTCCCTCCCATATTGGGAGGCAGTTAGAGGGAGGGCTATTCGTCTTGAGAGATCGGCCTCTCATACAAGCCGAAACGACCCTCACCCCGGCCCTCTCCCGATCCGGGAGAGGGAGCAGGCGGTAGGTGCCTGCTTCCTATGCCGGGGGTTGGCGCCACATGTTTGTGGACCAGAACGCGGGGTCGCCTGCCGGCGGGAAGTCGACGATGTCGAGAAGGCCGTCTGGCTGAGCGCCTGAAAGCGCAGCCGTAACGTTGGCAACCACGAACTCGGCCACCTTCTCATCGGCCTCTGCTGAACGTGCCGCAACATATGGCGTGTGCAGAGTCGCAGCCGCCTCGGCTTCAGGTGGCAGATCGGCATCGAGTGCAGCGCGGATTCGGC
This sequence comes from Dehalococcoidia bacterium, assembly GCA_028281895.1. Classification (GTDB taxonomy): domain Bacteria; phylum Chloroflexota; class Dehalococcoidia; order Lucifugimonadales; family Lucifugimonadaceae; genus JAJCYX01. The sequence continues at coordinate 2,766 of JANQIZ010000017.1, read as the reverse complement.
CGGTCTCAACCTCAGCCGACAATGCCTGCAGGTCGGTCAGCCTGCTGTCCGCGGCGTTCACAAGCACGGAGCCCCGGCTCATCAAGCGCAACTCCCGCTCGCCGATCAACGGATCAGATGTCGGTCCCCACTGCGCGTGAAGCGAAACGATGTCCGATCGCGAAAGCAGTAGATCGAGACTCGATCGGCGAAGTCCTTCCGCCGCGCCGTGCACCGGCGTCCGCAGATCGTTGAAGATAACGGTGGCGCCCACCAGCCTGAACAGCTCTGCCGCGGCACGACCCGTCCGGCCCAGACCGACGATGCCCACGTTCATGCCAGCTAGCGGCATCGCGCCCTCCTGTAACGGCGCGGTGATGGCATCGCGCTGCTGCTTTCCGCGTGGTCCGTTGTCGTTAGCTGTTGCAAGCGCGAGGCCCAGCGAGTGGCGTGCGACGAACGGAGCGAGGACTGGCGACGCACCTGCGACAGTGACTCCTGCAGCGGCCAGCGCGACCGGGTCCACATCTACGTGGTGCCCGCGGGTGAGCTGAACTAAGCGGGGCCCGTCGCTAAGAGGCCTGGCAAGCTGCGTGTCGCCAAGCAGAACCGCATCGAAGCCAGAAAGATCTGCTGGCATGTCTGACCTTGAGGCGGTCTCTACATCAAGCCGTCCAGACGCGACCGCCTCCACCCTCTCGCGAAGCGGGTCTGATGAATCGGTCAGGTAGAGAATTTTTGGCAAGGCGATTCCGGGACGATCTCGGGCAGGAGGGAGAGTAGCTGTCTCTCTTACTACAGAGGCTACGAAGGTAGCTGAACAGCACGAGCGAAACAAGCGGTGTCGGCCGCGTCGCTCTGCCTGATAGCGAAAAAGAGAACGGGCGCACAAGAGGTGCGCCCGTCAGCTCAAGACTGCCAATCTGGCATTGCCAGTCGACTACGATCCCGGCAGCGGCATCGCCTCGTGCACCTCGATCGAGCATGCAGGGTTCCATGTCATGTGCGGGTGGCCTGCGAGCAGCTTCTTCGCTGCATCCATGCTGTCCGCTTCGAGGATGGAGTAGCCCGCCACATCCTTCGCGCTGGCAGCAGACCCCGACTGCGAAAGCGCCTGGCCTCCGCCGAGAGGCGTGCCAAGGTCAACGAGAGCGTCGCCGCAGCTTTCTGCCCACTGCATCCACGGCTTCATCGCCTCCTGCATCTGCTCGGGCGTCTGCTCCGGCATGTTGGCCATCGCATCTGCAGGCATGTGGTAGAGAACTATGTACCTGGTCATTCGAAAATCCCTTCTATACGTGTCCGTCAGAACAGGCCGCGACCGCACTGTAGCAGTCGCTGGCCGACTATATTAAACCATATGGTTAACATTCTGTGAAATCGAGTGCTTTGAGATTCGAGTCCGGTCAGGACTTGTGATCCCTTGAGCATCGGTGCTGCGCTATCGTGTGTGCTGTTATGAGAAAGGTGCTCGGAGGCCAGTAAATTCTCCGAGCACGGCCCTGTGCCCACAAACTCGGCCAGAGATGGAGACGCCAGCATGCAGTCGGAACGCACAACGGTAAGGAGAGTCGTAGAGCGCGGCAACTACGACAGAGATGTGATCCACAGGATCCTCGACGGCAACTTCCTGTGCTTCCTAGGGATCACAGCCGATCATGGCCCTGTCGTCCTGCCGACTCTCTACGCTCGTGACGGTGATTCGCTGATCCTGCACGGATCGACTGGCGCTCACACCCTGCGCAACGCCAAGGCCGGAAACCCGGTCTGCGTCACAGTCGCTCAGGTAGACGGCATTGTCGCCGCGAGGTCAGCGTTTCACCACTCCATCAACTACCACTCCGTCGTCGCATTCGGAGTCGCCACTGAGATCACTGATGTGGAAGAAAAGCTCGCTGCGATGGAGACTCTCACCAACCACATCCTTCCGGGTCGATGGGACGAGTGCCGCCGTCCAAATTCGTCCGAGTTCGTGCAGACGTCTTTGCTGAGACTGCCTCTCGATGAGGCATCGGCGAAGATCAGGACAGGCGATCCGGGTGATGAGGAGGAAGATTACGCGCTGCCGCTGTGGGCAGGAGTGCTGCCGATCCAGCAGATCGCGGGTGAGCCGATTGACGACCCTGCCGGGAGAGAAGGCACGCCGGTTGACGAGTCGATCAGGCTTGCGGCTGAGAAGTGGACGCGGCGGTAAGGTCCGCTTGCACTTGCAGTCTCTACCGCCTGTATCATCCGGTCTCTCTCAACCTCAACCGGCACTCCCCTGCTCGCCATGCCATCGTCGTCCGACACTCCACGTTTTCGCAGCCTGCTGTTCGTGCCCGGCAACCGCGCCGACATGTTGGAGAAGGCTACGCGTCACAGTCCCGGCGGGTTCATCCCCGACCTCGAAGACTCCGTGCCAGCGGGCGAAAAGGAAGCGGCGAGAGAGAGAGCAAGGTCAGCGATACCTGCGCTCGCGGCGACCGGGCTTCTGGTGATCCCGCGCGTGAACTCGCTTCCTACCGGGTTGACGGCGGACGACATTGCGAGCGTTGCGACGCCGGAAGTCACGGCGATCAGCATCGGCAAGATCTCCGGACCTGAAGACATATCGGTGATCGATTCGATGCTGGACGGGCACGAGCGCGCCACTGGCATGGAAGCAGGAACGATCGGCATCCTGCCGTGGATCGAGACCGCGGCTGGTGTGGTCAACGTATCTGCCATCTGCGCTGCTTCGCAGAGAGTTCGCTGGCTTGCGTTCGGAGCCGAGGATTTTTCTGCTGACATGGGGTTCGCCCGCTC
>JANQIZ010000006.1 GCA_028281895.1 Dehalococcoidia bacterium | reverse complement strand
GAGGAACCGGTCCCGGCTCTGTGCCGCACATCGATGACATCGACGCATTCGGCAAGCAGACCCGTGTGGTCACCCGCAACTTCGGCAGCACCAACCCTCATAGCCTGCTCCACTATGTCGCAAACGGTGGTTACGACGCGCTCAACAAGGCGCTGAACGAGCAGACGCCGGAGGGCATCGTTGACGAGGTGAAGGCATCCGGCCTTCGAGGCCGAGGCGGCGCTGCGTTCCCCACTGGAGTGAAGTGGAGCTTCCTTGCTCCCAACACCGCGCCAGTGAAGTACGTGCTCTGCAACTGCGAAGAGGGCGATCCTGGCGCGTTCAATGACAAGGGCATCCTTGAGAACGATCCGCACACGCTGATCGAAGGCCTCATCATCAACGGCTACGCCACCAACTCCACACATGGCTATGTCTTCATTCGGCAGGGCCACGAGATTCCGATCGAGGCCACCCGGAAGGCGATCAGGGACTGCTACGACGCAGGACTGCTTGGCAAGAACATTCTTGGCAGCGATTTCTCGTTCGAGATGGAGGTTTCGCTTACTGGCGATTCCTATGTGGCCGGTGAAGAGACGGCGCTCATGGAGGCGATAGAGGGCAAGCGTTCCACGCCTCGCTTCAAGCCGCCATTCCCGGCAGCAGCAGGCCTCTGGCAGAAGCCGACCAACATCAACAACGTCAAGACGATCTCCTATGTGCCTTCGATCGTCTCGAACGGCGCCGACTGGTTCACATCGATCGGAACCGAGAAGTCCAGCGGCACGGCAATCGTATGCTTGTCAGGCCACATCAAGCATCCCGGCATGTTCGAAGTCGCGATGGGCATGACGATCAGGCAGGTGCTTGACGAGATCGGTGGCGGAGTATCGGAAGGCAAGGAGATCAAGGTCCTCCAGACCGGCGGTCCGCTTGGCGGTGTGCTCGGCTCGGAAGCCTTCGATGTGGAGATCGACTTCGATGAGATGTCGAAGGCAGGCGCGATCCTCGGATCAGGCGGCATCATCGTCGGGAACGAGACCACTGATGTTGTAGATCTGATCAGATCTCTGATCGCATTCACGCAATTCGAGTCGTGCGGCAAGTGCTTCCCATGCCGGCTCGGCAACACGCACATGCTCGAAGTGCTCAACCGGATGTGCGCCAACGAATCCAGGCCAGGCGACCTCGAGCTGATCGAAAAGGTCGGCACCAATATGAAGATCGGATCGCTCTGCGGCCACGGCCAGCTTGGATACAACCCCGTCTCATCTGCGCTGAAGTACTTTGGCGACGAGTTCGAAGCTCGCATGCAGGGATCGCTTGAGCCGTCCGGATCGTTCGGTGACGGCTCGATGATCCTGCCCACCCGCACCCGGCCGTAGCCCAGGAGTTCCACGGACAACCAATGGCTGACGAGATCAAGTTCTCCATAGACGGCAAAGACGTCACCGCCAAACCTGGCCAGACCGTTCTCCAGGCCGCCCTGGATGCCGGCATATATATCCCTTACCTCTGCTACTACCCGGAGATGAAGCCATACGGCGCCTGCCGGGCATGTATCGTCGATACTGAAGCTGGCGGCCGAAAGATGACCACCGCCTCGTGCACGCTTCCCGCTGCGGAGGACATGGAGGTCACGACCAACTCTGAATCTGTGGTTGGTCTGCGGCAGGGAATCATCGAGCTCCTCATGTCGGAGCATCCGCACGGCTGCCTGACCTGCCACCGCATCGAGCTCTGCGGCCCGCAAGACATCTGCCAGCGGCACGTGGCGGTGACAGACCGCTGCACGATCTGCCCCAAGAACGAGCGGTGCGAACTCAAAGACACCGTCCGCATGCTTGAGCTTGATCTGCGGACGCCTCTCAACTACCACCGGCGAAACCTGCCGGTGCACACAGACGATCCGTTCTACGACCGTGACTACAACCTCTGCATCGTCTGCGCCCGCTGCGTTCGAGTCTGCGAAGAGGTTCGCTTCGATACTGCACTGACCCTCACCAGCAGGTCAGGAGTCGCGCTTGTCGGAACCGCGCACGGCACATCGCTGCTCGAATCGGGTTGCGAGTTCTGCGGAGCCTGCATCGATGTCTGTCCGACCGGTGCGCTGGTTGAGCGAGACTACAAGTGGGAGAAGGCGCAGACGCAGGTCTCAACCGTCTGCACCAACTGCCCGGTTGGCTGCGAAATGGTGGCTGAGGTCAACCGCTTCGACAAGGTGATTCGCTTCCGTGGCGATCTCTCTGGTGAGGCCAACCGCGGCCAGGCGTGCTTCAAGGGCAAGTTCGCATATGACTACCCGAACCACCGCGACCGCTTGAAGTCTGCCTACACACGGGAAGACGGCCTGCTTAAGAAGATCGAGACCGATGAAGCTATATCCGCCATCAGCGCTGCGCTTAAGAAGTTCAAGCCTGAAGAGGTCGCTGTCATAGCTTCGCCGCGAGGCTCGAACGAAGACAACTACGTAGCAGGAAAGCTCGCCAGGACAGCGCTTGACACAAACAACGTCGACTCCGGCCTGAACACCGTCCCTGAAGTGTTCGAGACGATGCAGGCACGGCTGGGCTCAACCGGAGCTACGAACCCGATCTGGGATCTTGAGTCAGCAAAGTGTGTCGTCGTGATTGGCGGCAACCCGACGGAAGAGCAGAACGTGCTGGCCGTGCCGATCAAGAAGGCTGCACGAGCCGGAGCAAAGATCGTCGTCGTCGACTCTCGCGAGACAGAACTGACTCGGTACGCCACAGAGTGGGTGCAGGTCTTGCCAGGCACAGAGCACATCTTCCTCGCCGGCCTCTCCAGGGTCATCGCCGATGAGTCGCTTGAGAACCGGCAGAGCGGATCTGACGCCTCGCATGATGAAGACGAGTTGAAGCAGTCGCTCTGGGACTTCGATCCAGGCAAGGTCGCCGAGGCGTGCGGCGTTGACGAGAATCGCCTGAGACAGGCGGCCAGGATGTACGCGGAGAGCGGTCCGGCAGCGGTTGTGTTCGGCGTGGACACAGTCGGCGTCGAGAACCGAAAAGATCTCACAGACAGCGTCATCAACCTCGTGCTCCAGTGCGGGAACATCGGCGTTCAGGGCGGCGGTGTCTACCCGCTCTATGCAGGCGCTAACACCGCGGGATCGTGGGATGTCGGCTGTGCGCCCGGCGCGCTTCCCGGCGGCCGCAGCATCGCTTCTAAGACGGATCGCGCTGACCTCGGCGCATGGTCAGGCTCGCTGCCGGATAGCGAAGGCTCCACGATCACACAGATATTCGAGAAGATGCGCAGCGGCGATATCAAGGCGGCCGTCGTTATGGCTGACGGCATGGACGCCGCACACGAGGCATATGGCGATGTGGCAAGCGCACTCGCATCCCTTGAGTTCCTCGCTGTCTCCAGTGTGTTCGACTCTGCATGGACCGCATCGGCCAGTGTCGTGATTCCCGCTGCGACCTACGCTGAGCAGGACTCAACTGTGACGAACCTTGAGCGCAGGGTCCAGAGAGTGCGGCAGGCAGCGGCGAGGAAGCACAACGAGTCTGCGGGCTGGGAGCTTCTGTCAGCGCTCGGAAGGGAGCTTGGAGCATCGGGCTTCGAGTTCGGCTCATCTGAAGAGGTGTTCGAGGAGATTCGCTCAGTTGTGCCGGCTTATGCGGGCATCACCTACGAGCGACTGTCCGACAAGAGCATCCAGGCGCCCTGTGCCTCGGACGAAGATGCGGGCACGCCGATCTTGCACGCAGGCGGTGACAGCGCAGAGATGCCGGAGTTCACGGAGATTGAGTTTGAGGTCAAGGCTCCGCCGGCTCCGGAGAGCCTGACGCTGCTTCCCGGCAGAGTTCTGCACCAGCCGGAACGCGATATGTCAGTCGTAAGGCGCGGCGACATGAACTACGCCGAGCGTGAAGAGGTCGTCCATCTCAACCAGGCAGACGCGAAGAAGGCAAAGATCAAGGCCGGTGATCGGGTAAGGATTGTTGGGGAAGAGGGTGCAGAGCTGGTGGCTGGCGTGGCGCAGATCGACATGCCACATGCCGGTTACGTGGCGGCCACCGAGTTGTTCGCAGGTGTGGCTTCGGCGTTGCAGGACAGCTCCGATCCCGATCCATCGCCATCGGTGCCCGGACTCGCCCTGCGGAGTGTTAATCTGGTCAAAGCGCGTGCCCGCAGGAAGACAGAAGTAGCTGCCGATTAGAGCTGCTTCGACAGGCCAGTTCAGGGGCAGTGCGCGGCCGGTTTGAATCTCCAACAGCGGTTTGCCATCTAACTATGTGAATCGCTGAACGAGCACGACTGTTCAGCACGAGGATCCCAACTGGGATTGCGAAGGGAAAAACATACATGGCACAGCCAGTAAACGTAGATGACGCAGAGTTCCAGTCGAGTGTTCTCGACGCGGAGGTGCCGGTCTTGGTGGACTTCTGGGCGGAGTGGTGTGGACCGTGCAAGATGATTGCGCCGGTCGTCGATGAGCTGGCCAACGAGTACGACGGCAAGGTCAAGTTCACGAAGCTGAACGTCGACTTCAACCCGCAGACATCCGCCAAGTACGGCGTGCGGAGCATCCCGACCCTCCTGATCTTCAAGGGCGGAGCGCCCGTTGACCAGGTCGTTGGAGCAGTTCCGAAGGCTGTCCTGCAGGAGCGCCTCGAAAAGGCGATCGCCAGCTAGATAAGCTCGAATAAGCAAGAAAAGCGGCCGGAGAGGATTTTCTCTCCGGCCGCTTTCTGTTTGCAGGCGTTTCGGTGGTTTCAGAGCGAGCTGGCGCTACTGGCCAACCGGGTCGGGCATCGGCTTGAACTGGCAGCCTTCAACGAACAGATCGAAGAAGTCTGGTGATGTCTCAAGCTCGATGTGCTCGATCGACTGCACGAAGTGCTCCATCTCTTTGCGCTTGGGACCGGAGAGCAGCATGATCGTCGCCCCTTCAAGCGAGGCGTTTCCCACCTTCTTCACCTTGCTTCCCGGCATCGAAGCGATGAACCCGATGTCACGGGCACGCGCTTCGTCGATGTAGTTCGCAAAGCCACCAGCCAGGTACAGCGTCTCAAACCGATCCAGCGGCAGACCATACTGTCTGAGCACGATCGACTGACCGCAGAAGTTCGCCGCCTTGGCCTGTGCTAGGGCGGAGATGTCGGCCCTGGAGAGCGTCAGTCCGTTTTCTTCGTGGAATGCGAACTCGCTCTCGCCGTTCGAGAACTGTCCAAGCTCCGACATCCGGCCAGTGCGTCGCAGCTCAGCAAGCAGATCGATCAGTCCGGAACCGCAGATGCCGGTTGGCAGGGCGTCGCCGATCACACCGATCTCCGGATTGCCCTTAGCGTCAAACGAGAACTTCTCGACCGCTCCATCGTATCCGGGCATGCCATATGTGACCTCGCCGCCCTCGAAAGCGGGGCCCGCGGGGCAAGAGGCAGCAAGCAGCTTTTCCCTGTTTCCCACGACGACCTCGGTGTTGGTTCCCACGTCAACGAGGATGACAGGCTCAACCTGGTCCTCCATGCCGATAGCGAGCAGATCGGCCGTTATGTCAGCGCCGACATGCGAGCCGATGAGCGGCGCGCCATACACGTTCGCACCCGGGTGAATCCTCAGTCCAAGGTCGCGAGCGTTGACGTTCAGAGCGGTGTTGGCACGCTGGCCATCCAGGAACTCCAGCTCGACCGTCGACTTGTAGGGCTTCTGCCCGATGAGTTGCACATCGATGCCAAAGAAGATCTCTCGCATCGTGGCGTTGCCGACAGCGACAAATTCGAATATCTGGCGACGCCTGATCTTGAGTGCCTTCACCATCTCGCCGATCTCGAAGTTGATCGAAGAGAGCATCACCGCCTGCAGCTCGCCGCGGTAGTTTCCGCCGTCATAGGTGATCCGGTTCATGATGTCCGAGCCACCGAACCTCTGCGGATTCTCAAACGACGCCGTGTAGATGGTCTGAGCAGTCTCAAGATCGACGAGGTTCAGCACAACAGTCGTGGTGCCGATGTCTGCCGCCAGTCCGAGAATTCGGCCTGTGTAGCGGTCGATCTTGCGCGGCCCATCCGGGCCGAGATACATCACATCATCGCCATCGCGATACGCCAGCGGCTGAGGCTCGATGTCATCGCGCTGAACGCCTTTTGTCAGGATGCGCGGCTGGCGGCGCAGGACGGCGAACTCAACCTCGGCGTCCTCGTTCTCGACCACCGCCTGGCATGCGAGCCGATAGTTGCCGCGCAGGAATCGCTCAGGCTCTGTCAGATCGCTGAGCGCGTCGGCGCCGCTCTTCACCTCGACGATGCACTCATGACATTCGCCGTTGCGGCCACAGGAAGTTGGCACGCGCACGGCAAGGTCGTCTGCGTAGTCGAAGAGCGTGCGGCCCTTGGTAAGAGGAATTCGGTCGCGGTTGTGAATCAGTGGCATATTTGGATCGAGTGATTGACCGCGGAATTTCGCGGCAAGCGATCATGTACAGGGACTTTGAACTGGCAGTACGAGGGAGCGGCGCTAATCGCCCGTCGCACCCTCGTTCACCCACGCAGACCGGTAGTCGATTCTGTCGCTCCCGGCACACACGGGCTTCTCGGTAGCGTTCTTCGTGAAGAACTGGTTTCGGCACTCGAACTGGGCGGTGCAGCGAGACCTCGCATCCTTGTAAGGACAGCGGCTCTTCATCACCTCATCGGCCCTGTCTGAGATGTCGCTGTAGATGGCGAAAAGCCGCTCCATGCTGGCGCGGTACTTCTCCACATCGAGCTGGCCCGTCTCGGACCCGCCACCTGCAGAGCCCCGCGTCAGGCCTTGAGCTCCTTCAGAAGCTCCAGCAGCTCTTTGGCCTTGTCTACGCATTCGACAGCGTTCTCCCCGTAACCGTCTGCGCCCATCTCGTCAGCGAACTCCTGCGTAACAGGAGCGCCTCCAACCATCATACGCACGTCTTCACGCAGGCCCATATCCTCGAAGTAGCTAATCGTCCGGCCCATATTGGGCATAGTCGTAGTCAGCAGAGCCGACATTCCGACCAGCTGAGCGTCGTGCTCCTCAACAGCATCCACGAAGTCTTCCGGCGCTGAATCGACGCCGATGTCGTGAACCACGAAGCCAGATCCCCTGAGCATCATGATGCAGAGGTTCTTGCCGATATCGTGAAGATCGCCCTTGACGGTGCCCATGATGACCGTGCCGATAGGCTCGACGCCTGAGGCGGACAGGATCGGCTCAAGGTGGGCCATACCAGCCTTCATCGCCCGCGCCGAGACTAGAACCTCTGGCACGAAGATCACGTTGTCCCGGAACTTCACGCCAACTATGGCCATTCCGTTCAGCAGGCCATCGTCAAGCACCTGGTTCGCTGAGTAGCCGGAATCGAGAGCTTCCTTTGTCAGCCGGTCGACCTCTGTGTTTGATCCGATGATGAGCTGGTATGCCATCTCCTGCATCAGCGCATCGGTCTTCTCGATCGACTCGCCGATGTGCTTCTGCTCGCCGGGGCGAGTCACCCACTCAAACTCTTTGGCCAGGCCTTCGTGCTGTATTGCCATCTCTTACCGTTGCATTCGAATCGTCTAGCTATTGTTTTCTCTACGGCCCGCAAAGGCTTCGCGCGCGCTCATTGCAGGAGCGCCAATCCATTCTGGCACCGTTGAAGGTCAGATTCGACCCGGAGCGCAACCAATTCAGACAGACATTTGGACTATCGGCGGCTGCGCAAGCCCTGGTCGAGCCGGACATGTGCTCATGCCATGCCGTGCTCAGCAGCCCAGTCTTCCACTGCGAGAGGAATCTCGATCAGGTTCTCGGCCTTGGTCTTGAGCGGAATCGCGCACTCGGGCGCAATCAGCTGGACACCGGCGTCGAGAGCCCGGTAGACCTCCTGCCGAACCTCTGCAGGCCCGCGTGCATAGAGAGTCGTCGGGTTGTTGATGTTTCCAACCAGCCTGATCTTTCCGTCCACAGCATCCATCGCCTCGAAAGGATCGTTCCTCGAATCGAAGTGGAAGGCTGCCATGCCGGTCTCAGCGATATAGGGCATGCGGTCGACGGTGTTGCCGCAGATGTGCAGGATGATCGGGACGCTGAAGTGCTCTGCGAACTCCTGGTGCATCTCCATCAGGAAGCGCCGGTAGTACTCGCCGCTCACCAGATCACCCGTTGCGTGGTCGGGCAGTGTTAGCGCATCCGCCCCAGCATCAACCTGCGCATCTCCGAAAACCGTCGTGAACTCTTTGAGAGCCTCAAGCGAAGCCACCGTCTCGGCGGGATCGTCGACAGTGCCCAGCAAGAACGGCTCGACACCGAAGACGTGGTAGGCGAGTGTCCACGGCCCCATCGTCTTGCCGATGATGGCAACCTCGTCGCCGAACTCCTGTTTGAGAATCCGAATCGAATCAAGAATGGTCACGATGTCCGGGTGCTGCAGGAAGTCGCCCGGCACCTTCACATCGCCTGAGGAGCTCCAGATCGGGTTTGTCATCCTGACCGTCGGCCAGTTGTCTTTCTGCTCCCACTGCATCTCACACCCGACGGCGGACGACTCCTGGATGATCGAGAAGTAGGGAGCGATGGCGTCGAAGCCAAACTCTGTGTACTCGGTCGCAGCGAGGCGGGCGTTCATCTCAGCATCGCGGTTGGCATCGGGGAAGTAGGCGCCAACAAGGTCCATCATCTCGACGGTCGCCACGCTGGTGGGGTTCGCCACGGGTGGTCTGTCGACTGGCAGACCGTTCAAGGCGTTCAGAGTCCGCTGCCTGGGCGTGAGCTGCCCTGATGCTTTGGTGAGGTTTCCACTGGTGCTCATAGATGCTGGTTCCTGCTAGGTGCCAATACCGCGGAGAGGCTTCGAGATCACTGCGAGCTGAAGCCGAGTGTTTGAGTAGTCATCTGGCCTGACATGTCCTCCGCTTCGAGCATCCGCTCCACAGCGCTCACGTTTCGTGCGTATGGCAGCAGCAGGCGTACGAAGCCGTCATGCCGCTTGCCGTCAGGGAATCGGAAAGACTCTGGCGTAAGTCTCTCGCAACCGCCGTATCGCATGAAGCCGCCGACAGTTGCGCGTACTCGCGACTCTGGCCTCTTCCCCTCGCCCTTTGCCGTGACCTTGTAGACATGGACGCCGTCTTGCTCTTCGCCCTCAACGACAAAGGTCAGCGTCGACTTGTTGTCAGGCGCTTCGATCGGCCCTGAAGGAAGCGTATCCGGATCCTTCTCAACAGCCTCTCGGAACATGAACTTCATCGGCTCCATCAGGATGTCGCCCTCTGGGATGACGGCCTGGTTCGGCACATCAGCTGAAATCTCAAGATCGCCGAGGGCAACCATCCGGTCCCGGATCTTCGCCAGCCGGACCTCTATGCCGGAAACCTGGCTGTACGACCAGACGGTGAGCGTCCTGTCCTTGAGAAACAGTCCAACGCTGATCTCATTGAAGTGAGGATCCATCGAGATCAACTCGATGCAGTGTCCGAGACGCTTGATCGTCTCCTTGACGCTGGGCCGCTCTGACGTTTCGCTTGTCATCGTCCTGATTCTCACTCCATGCCTGTTCAGGTTGCCGAAATCGAGCGTACTTTACACGGCTGCAGCGCGAGGCTTGACCGCGTCAACGAGCGCCCTGATATGAGCGGCAGTTGTGCCACAGCACCCGCCAAGCACATTCACCGGAAGATCGGCGAGCTTCCGATAGCCTTCCGCCATGAACTCAGGAGTCTCTGGATAGCAGTTCTCGCCCTTGACGAGTTTCGGTATTCCAGCATTGGACTGGACAGCGAGGTAGCCATCGGTGACTGCGCGCATGAGCGTTGCGATCTCGACCATCCGCTCGATGCCGTTGCCGCAGTTTGTGCCCACAACGTCTGCGCCTGCTCCCTCCAGTTCCTCAACAGCCCGCTCAGGAGTCACGCCCATCATGGTGAAGTAGCCGCGCGGACCCTTGTCGAACACCATCGTCGCCATCACAGGCAGGCTCGTGTGTTCCTTCGCAGCCTTGATGCCAAGCAGAGTCTCCTCAAGAGCGATCTGAGTCTCGATCATCACGCCGTCTGCGCCACCTTCTTCAAGAGCGGTCGCCTGCTCGACGAGAGCGTCGAATGCGGCATCCTCTGGAATATCGCCCAGCGGCTCTAACAGTCCTCCAAGCGGGCCGATAGAGCCGATCACGAGACCATCAGAAGGCGCGCCAGCGCGGGCATTCTCGACAGCCTTGATGTTGATCTCTCTCGTGCTGTCTTCAAGGTCATACCGCTTGAGACCGATCCTGTTTGCCCCGAACGTATTCGTCAGCACCATGTCGGAGCCAGCCTCGAAATACTGCCTCGCCATGTTCGTGATGATCTCGGGACTTTCGATGTTCATCAACTCCGGGCATCCGCCAGGCTCAAGCCCGTTGGCCTGCAGATAAGAGCCAGTCGCGCCATCGAAGACCAGGAGGTCGCCATCTGCGAGACGTTCAAGCAGACCTTTGCGAGCCTGGTCAGTGCTTCCTGAAGTCAATGATTCTTCCTTAATCTGCAAACTGCCCGTTTTGGACGCTATCGAGCTACGTGAAGTGCCTGTTGAGGTGGTATCGGATATTGATGAACGCAGACCCGGTGCTCAAGGGCGCTGAGCCAGGTCAAGAACCTGCATTCGACTAAAGGCTGACGCCCGCCCACGCGTCGATCGCTCCCGGTGATTCGTCACGGTCTCCCGCGGAATGGAGATCGCGGATCCTTGCGACAAAATCGGCCGGCATACCCTCGTTGAACTGATCTGCGACCACCCGGGCAGCAGAGGCGGCGCCACCGTCAATCTCAGTGAACTCTCCGGTTGACCAGGCATCGAGGTAGGCGGCGGAGCCTGCGCTGCCATCCATCATGGAGATCGCATCCGCTGCCTCCTGGAACCTTGCATCCAGTGGTTGCGAAACCTGGCCATCCGCATCACGTGCCTGGATCTGGACAGGTATCTCCTTCCAGTACATCACGCGAACTTCTGCCAAAGAGCGCACCTCCAAAGTGCAAAGCCGCCATTTCCAACTCGAATCAATCTTAGCATCGGCGGCAATACGCACCCTCGCGAGAAGTCGTGACCAGACCCAATCTCCCTGCGCACCTGGCGGCGACTATCGAATTAGCTCGCTTCAAGGTTCCGCAGTACATGAACTGGTTGCTTGCCCCATGGAACCGCCCGTCACCCATCGCGTAAGCTGACCACGGCCCCGGCGATCTACAGCATGTGGCCAACAGTGAAAGTCACGGATGTTTGCTACCTGAGCAGCAAAACTCGGAGAACCACGGTGCG
>JANQIZ010000394.1 GCA_028281895.1 Dehalococcoidia bacterium | reverse complement strand
CACTCGCCAAGCCCGATGGAAAGTCGTTCATCCACCTCGCGTGGTTCGAGGACGAGGACGCGTTCAAGGAGTTCCAGTCACTGCCTGAGTTCCCTGTGTTCGGACAGCAACTCAGCGCGGCGTGCGCAGAGGGCCCGGAGGCTCTGAAGATCACTGAACTCGATAGTTCGGTTGCTGGCTGACTACCAATTGCTAAAGTACCGCTCTGCACTATCGGTGAGAGTGAAGGACGTTTGACCACAAACGCAGCCAGAGTTCTGGACGCTCTGGGCGACTCGCACAGGAGAGAGATCGTCCAACTCCTGCACGAGTCGCCCATGCCGGTCCGCGCTATCGCCGATCGCCTGCCGATCAGTCGGCCTGCTGTGTCGCGCCACCTGAAACTTCTCAAGCACGCGGGCCTAGTAGCTGACGAGGCTGCAGGGACGCGGCGCCTATACAGGCTGCAGAGTGATGGACTGCAGGCGTTACAGGACTATCTGAACGCTATGTGGAAGGGTTCATTGAGCAGCTTCGCCGATGCCGTCGAAGCCGAAAAGTCTGGTGCTCGAACATGATCCAGTCTTCGCTTGACCCGTTGGTTCACTCGGTTGAAGTCAACTGCTCCCAATCCGATGCGTTCGAGCTCTGGGCCTTTCGACCGTCCAGCTGGTGGCCGATGAAAGACCACTCTACATTCGGTGAAAACTCCATATCAGTCGTCATTGAGCCTGGTACGGGTGGCAGAATCTACGAAACCGACACCGCAGGCTCTCAGCGAGAATGGGGACGCATCACAGATTGGAGCCCTCCTTCAGGCATGTCATTCACATGGCACATCTATGGCAGCTCCGACGAAGCGACCGATGTTGAGGTGAAGTTCGACCAGGTTAATGATGAACGCACTCGCGTCACGGTCATACATTCCGGTTGGGAACGCATACCGCAACGTGCCGCTGAGCTACGAGAAGGGAACAGGGTCGGGTGGATCGATCTTCTTGAGGCGTTCTCAACTGCTACTAATCGGCAGTCCAACAGAGAGTAGCGCCGCCTGATCGCTGTATAATGATGCTCTTATGATCGGGCGGTTAGCTCAGTTGGCTAGAGCGCGTCGTTGACATCGACGAGGTCACAGGTTCGAGCCCTGTACTGCCCACCACAAGATTTGCCATGCACTCAGCAAATTCAACAACGGACCCCAAGCCTGTCCACGCTGCACGTGCTGCCTCAACACGCCCCCTGACGGGCCCGGAGTGCGACCCCACGCGGCGCCACACCCTCACTACGTAGGCGCGTCGCCGCGCAAGGCGTCGCGCCGATCTCCAGCTTCGCGTTCCTGGTCTGAACGCGTCACTCCCAATTCTGCTGTCTGCAAGCGCGCGTATTCGAACGCCGCTCGACTATGGCAGCGACAGAGGCAATCGAAATGGCGTCCATCAAAAACATGTCACCTGAAGAGCTCGAAGAGTTCCGCAACAACATGCGGCACTCCGCGGCTCACGTACTCGCCGAAGCGGTGCTCAAACTGCACCCGGAAGCAAAGCTGACCATCGGCCCACCTATCGAAGACGGCTTCTTCTACGACTTCGATGTCGATCAGCCCTTCACTCCGGAAGATCTAAAGGCGATTGAGAAAGAGATGAAGCGGTCAATCGCCCGAAACACCAAGTTCGTAGAGCGAGAAGCCACCCGGGAAGAGGCGAAAGAACAGGTAAAGGACAACCCGTACAAAGTCGAGATCCTGGATGGAATCCCTGAGGGCACACGCGTCACCTTCTGCAGTCACGCCGATGGAGCATTCGAAGATCTCTGCCGTGGCGGACACGTGGAGCAGACAGCCGATATCAAGGCTTTCAAGCTGCTCTCCACAGCCGGAGCCTACTGGCGCGGTGATGAGAACAACAAGATGCTGCAGCGCATCTACGGCACCGCCTGGGAATCGCGAGAGGCGCAGGATGAGTACCTGAAGCGCATCGAGGAGGCAGAGAAACGCGATCATCGAAAGCTCGGACGCGAGCTCGGACTGTTCTTCTTCGATCCGATCGCGCCTGCGAGCCCGTTCTTCCTGCCCAAGGGAGCCTTCGTAGTCAACGCGCTGAACGAGTATGTGCGCGAGCTCTACCGGCGCTACGACTATCGAGAGGTGATCACGCCGCAGATCTTCAATACCGACCTGTGGCGGCGATCAGGCCATTACGACAACTACGCCGAGAACATGTTCTTCATCAACATCGATGAGACCGAGTACGGCGTGAAACCGATGAACTGCCCGGCCGCAGCAATGCTGTATGCAGCTGAAACGCACTCGTACCGAGAACTTCCACTGCGCTATGCCGATTTCGGCCGCCTGCACCGGTACGAGCGCTCTGGCGTGACCCATGGCCTGACCCGGGTCCGGTCGTTCTCGCAGGACGATGCCCACATCTTCTGCACGATCGAACAGGTCGGCTCGGAGATCCGCGGCTTCCTCGACATGCTGAGAGAGTCGTACGAAGTCTTCGGACTGAACAACCCGCGTTTCACGCTCTCGCTTCGGCCGGAGAAACGCGTTGGCAGCGACGAGATGTGGGACCGCGCTGAATCAGCTCTCGAAGAGATCCTCGCTGACAGCGGTTTCGAATTCGAGTCGATGCCAGGAGAGGGCGCTTTCTACGGTCCGAAGATCGACGCATTCGTGCCGGATGCTCTCAAACGCGAGTGGCAATTGGGCACTGTGCAGCTCGACTTCTCATTGCCCGAGAGGTTCGATCTCGAGTACGCAGCCGAAGATGGCAGCCGCCAGAAAGTCGTTGTCATTCACCGCGCCATGCTCGGCTCCATCGAGAGATTCCTTGGAGTTCTGATCGAGCACCTGGGAGGAGCGTTCCCGCTATGGATGGCGCCTGTGCAAGCGGTCGTCGTGCCCATCGCCGATCGTCACTTCGAGTACGCCAGCGACGTGCAGGTGACGCTCGCCCGCGCTGGACTACGCGTGAACGTAGACGATTCCGGTGACCGTATGAACGCCAAGATCCGCACCGCACAGCTCCAGAAAGTGCCTTACATGCTCGTCGTCGGAGACCGTGAAGCCGAGGACAACGCGGTAGCAGTCAGGACTCGCACTGGAGGCAACCTGGGGACACTATCCATCACGGAAGTGGCAGACGCCCTGACACGTGAAGCAAATGAGCGCTCACTGGAGAGCAGCTTAAGCGGCTCGTAACCTCGTTTTCAGACTGTATCGCGCAGTCCGGCGTCAAACTGAAATCCAATTTGACGCTGGGTATGCGCGATGCTAGCCTCGCGAAGCTTCGTAACTCCGATCTGCAGTCGTCGAGCAGCTCCGAGTTACATCCAATTTTTGTCCTTACGCGGCGCACAAAATCGAGTGTCTGCCGCCCGTCACGCAGCGATCACAGGGGTTAGATGACCAGCTCAGACCAAATCCAGTTGCACAGAGGCCTGCAGGGCGTCTACTTCGACAGGTCGGAGACCACATTCATTGACGGCAAGGAAGGCGTTCTCGAATACCGCGGGTACAACATCCACGACCTGGCAACTCAGTCCACGTTCGAGGAGACTTCGTATCTGCTCCTGTATGGCGAACTGCCGACTCAGGCTCAGCTTGACGAGTTCGACGCTCAGTTGAAGGCATCTCGTGAGCTTCCTGAGCAGGTGCTTGATGTGATCGACGTCGTCAAGGACTCCCACCCGATGGACGTCCTGAGGACCGCAGTCTCCGCGCTGGCGAGCTTTGATGAGGACCGAAGCGACAACTCGATTGAGGCGACGTATCGCAAGGGCATCCGCCTGACATCGCAGGTGGCGACGATCGTCATGGCCCACCACCGCATCCGCGATGGAAAGGACCCGATCAAGCCAAATGACTCGTTGAGCCACGCAGCGAACTTCCTGTACATGCTGGAAGGCAAAGAGCCGACAGCAGACACTGCCGAGCTAATGGACCGTGATTTCGTGATCCACGCTGACCATGGATCAAACGCCTCAGCATTCACAGCTCGGGTTGTTGCGGGAACAAGCGCCGATATCCACGGAGCGGTGACTGCAGGCGTTGCGGCGCTGTCCGGCCCCTCTCACGGTGGAGCAGCTGAGAACGTGATGCAGATGGCCCAGGAGATCGGTGAGCCTGAGAACGCCGCGCAGTACGTCAAAGACCTGCTTGCTTCCCGTCAGCGGGTCATGGGCTTCGGGCACCGCGTCTACAAGGCAGAAGACCCGCGAGCGCGTCACCTCCGTGAAGGTGTGCGCAAGCTTTCCGAGGAAAAGGGCGAACCCAAGTGGTACGCCATTCTCCAGGCTGTTGTCGACGCGATGAAGCCGTATGCACGGCGCGGTATTCACGTCAATGTCGACTTCTTCGCAGGCGTCGTCTACTACCTGAACGGCATACCGCAGGACCTGTTCGTGCCGATCTTCGCCGTCGGCCGCGTGCCTGGCTGGACGGTGCAGGTTGTGGAACAGTTCCGGCACAACATCCTGATC